>CAYWAR010000392.1:0-2629 GCA_964455765.1 uncultured Elusimicrobia bacterium | reverse complement strand
CCATCCGGTAGTCCACCGCGCTGCTGAGCAGGAAGGAGAGCGGTCCCTTCTCGTAGTCGACGCGGTCGCGCTTGATGCCCAGGTAATAGGTGTCGGCGACGTCGTCGTTGGAGTGGAGCTTCCCCCCGCCCCGGAAGCTCCAGCTCATCTTGCGGCGCTCCGTCGACTGGTCCCCCTTGACCTTCCACTCCAGCTCCAGCCAGTTGTCGGCGATGGCGCGGTTCTCCAGGATGTGGTAGTTGCCCGCGCTGGCCAGGTAGCCCACGTACCCCCGCCTCTTGTGGCCGACCACTTTCTTCTCGGTGGAGAAATCCACGACTTTGCCCAGGAAGAGGGATGCGGCGTAGGGTTCTTCGAAGCCCGCGGTCACGGCTTGAACCAGGTTGAGCGAGGGGGTCACTTGGGATCTTCGATAGAAGCCTTCGGCGTTGTTGCGGAGGATGAGTCCGGTCACGGGAAGCGGGTTGACGCTGCCCTCCAGGACCAGGAAGCTCGGGATCCAAGCGCGCGCGAGCATGTTCCGGTAGGTCTTGATCTCATCCTGTTCCCCCTGCGCCTGCCACCCTTGCCGGGCCAGGGGGATGTTCAAGGAGAGCGCCGTGTAGTAGGCGTCGAGCTCGAGCTCCACGGCGGACTTGTCCAGCGCGGCCAGCGGCTCGGGGAGAAGGGCCAGGATAAGGAGCAGGAGTCGCTTCATGGGGGAGGTTATAAACACAGAGCCCCTGGCATCACCCAGGGGCCGGTCCCGACATTTCTCGTTACGGGTTCGAATCTTACAGAGCTAAATCGTCCTGCACATCATAGCATGGGGCCGCGCGGCTTGTCAAGCGGAATCTTTCAGCCGGGGCGGTCGACTTCGATGGCCACCATCTTGATCCCGTTGGCGGCGCAGGCCGCGTCCATGAGCGCGTGATAAGCCAACGGGGCCGAGGCCCTGCGCAGGGGACGGGTGAAGTAGACCACCGAGGCCACCCCTTCGCGGGCGAGACGCTTGGATACCCGCGGCAGGAGATGGCCGATCTCCTCCCACCTGAGCAGGTGGTCATAATAGGGGACCTTGTCCTCGGGAGAGAGCAAGCCGTACTTTCCGGAGAGGATGCGCACGCCGATGCCCAGGCAGGAGGCCGCGGCATGGACCTGGCGGATGCGGGGGCTGTCGTAGCGTTCGAGCGCCCGCAGGCGCCCGCCCACGCGGGTCTTGTTCTTGGAGCAGTAGGTGACGAAGATGGGGCCCAGGGGTTTTTTCGCGGCCACGGGGCCATCCTAGCATTTTCGCGGAAATCCCCGCTTGACTCACGCGGAAGGGCGGGGTATATTCTACGGGTGACGCCCCTGCTGGGCCTGCTCTGCTTCCTCCTTCCAGCCCACGCTTCCTCCGCTTCGGAGAAAGCCCTCGACCAGCTCTCGGGGGAGGCCAAGGCCGAGGCTCCCCCCGCTCCCCCGGCTTCGCCCGCTCCCTTCTCCGACGGCCGCTTCTGGGTCGTGGTGCGGGCCGCGGACAAGGCCGCCCGCACCCGGGCGGCCGAAACAGGGCTCTCCATCGAGGACATCCGGCCTGGGACCATCGCGGGCGTCGCCCATGAGACCACGCTGGCTCAACTGCGCGAGCAGGGATTCGAGATCGTCAAGGCGACTCCGTTGCTGCGCTTCATCCGAGACTTCCCCCCCTCGGACGCGGAGTATCACGATTACGCGGAGATGGCCTCGGAGCTCAAGGCCATCGCCCAGGCCGCTCCCGGTCTCGCCTCGGTGTTCTCCATCGGCAAGACCGTGCAGGGGCGCGACATCCTCGCCCTGCGCCTGAACACCGACGCCTCCGGGACGGCTCCCAGCGCAAAACCCGGCGCCGTTTTCACCGGGACAATCCACGCGCGCGAGCACTTGAGCACGGAGGTCGCGCTCCTGCTGGGACGCTTTCTGGTCGAGAAGAAGGACGACCCCAAGGTCCGGGAATTGCTCGGGACCCGGGACGTCTACATCCTGCCCATGATCAACCCGGACGGAGCGGAATTCGACATCTCCACCGGGGAATACCAGTGGCACAGGAAGAACATGAGCCGGAACTCCGACGGCTCCACGGGCGTGGACCTCAACCGCAATTACGGCTATCTCTGGGGCGGGGCCGGCTCCTCCGGCTCGCCTTGGAGCGACACCTACCGCGGACCCGGCGCGTTCTCCGAGCCCGAATCCAAAGCCTTCAAGTCCTTCCTGGAGGGCCGCCGCAATGTCAAGACGCTGATCTCCTACCACAGCTATGGGGAACTGGTGCTCTATCCCTGGGGAGGCAGCGACTCGGATGTGCCCGACGCGAAGGACCTGGCCGCCTACAAGGCCCTGGCCGCCGAGATGGGAAAGCTCACCGGCTACGCCCCGCAGAAATCCTCGGACCTATACGTGGCCACCGGGGACGCGACGGACTGGACCTACGCCGCCCTGGGCATCTTCTCTTTCACCATCGAGTTGGGCGGCGGAGGCTTCTACCCCGGCTCCGGCATCATCGGCCCGGCGGCCAAAGCCAACCTCAAAGCGGCCCTCTATCTCCTCGGCTTGAGCGACGATCCCCGCCGTGCCGCGCGGGCCGCGGCTCCCGGACCCGACGACTACCCCCCGTCCCTGCGCTGAGATCTCC
>CAYWAR010000391.1:0-2629 GCA_964455765.1 uncultured Elusimicrobia bacterium | reverse complement strand
CGGCCTGCGTGCGCGACCAAGACGACGTCTCCACGCTCCTGCGCCTCCTCGGCCATCTGAGCGCCGAGCGGGCCGCGGTGGACCTGGGGGCCCTCTACGGCGGGGAGTCGCGCGCCGCGGGCCATCGTCCCCCCGCTCCCGAGGTCCCGACGGTGCGCATCCCGCTCGACCACCCCCTCTTTCGCCGCGCCGAGACGCCTCCCCCGGCCGCTCCCGAGCCCAGGCCCGCCCCTCCTCCCGCGGCTGGGACGCCCAAGCCCGCTCCTCTCGCGCGCCCCGCTTTGCCGAGGCCCCCCGCCGCGGACCACCCGGCGGTCCCCCTCGCCCGGCCCGTGCCTTCCCCGGTCCCGGCCGCGGCGCTCGCGGGGAGTCCCGCGCTGGCCGGGTTGGTGGCGGCGCGCCAGGCCGCGTCCAAGGCGCACGCGCAGTTCCTCAAGCTCGCCGAATTCTCGACGCAGGCCCAGCTCAAGGCCCTCGGACTTCAGGCCCGAGTCCCGGCTCCAGCCTCCCCGCCGCCCGCGCGGCCGGTCTCCGCTCCCCTCCGCGAGCCGCGCCCAGGAAGCGGCGCGGTTTTCATGGACCGGGCGCAATGCCTCGAGTTCGCCGTCGGCCGGATAGGGACCGTGCTGGGCCCCGCCTTCGCCCCGGCGGACGCGCACCCCACCCGGGTGAGGCTGCCCGGTGAACCGCTGATGCTCGTCGACCGCATCCTCTCCGTCGAGGGGGAAGCGCGGTCCATGACTTCCGGCCGCGTGGTGACCGAGCACGACATCCTGCCCGGAGCCTGGTATCTCGACGCCGGACGCATCCCCACCTGCATCGCGGTGGAGGCGGGACAGGCCGACCTCTTCCTCTCCGGCTACCTGGGCATCGACGCGCATACCCGGGGCTTGGCCATGTACCGGCTCCTCGACGCGGAGGTGACCTTCCATCAAGGCCTGCCCGGGCCCGGACGCGCGATCCGCTACGACATCCGCATCGAGCGCTTCGCGCGTCAAGGCGACACGCACCTCTTCTTCTTCAGCTTCGAGGGCACGGTGGACGGCCGTCCCCTCTTGAGCATGCGCAAGGGCTGCGCGGGCTTCTTCACCCGGGAGCAGTTGGCCGCGGGCAAGGGCATCGTCTTCACCGAGCTCGACCGGCGCCCCCTGCACGGCAAGCGGCCCGCGGACTGGGCTCCGCCGGCGCCCATGCGCGTGGAGTCCCTGGGCGACCGGCAGGTGGACGCCCTGCGCGAGGGGAGGCTGGCCGAGGCCTTCGGCCCGGCCTTCGCCGGGCTCAAGCTCTCCTCTCCCATGCGCCTGCCGGGAGAGGGCGGAGGACGCATGCGCCTCGTCGACCGGGTGGAGACCCTCGACCCCGCGGGCGGCCGCTGGGGGCTGGGCCTCATCCGCGCGGAGGCTGACATCCATCCCGACGACTGGTTCCTGACCTGCCACTTCATCGACGACCAGGTGATGCCCGGCACCCTGATGTACGAATGCTGCATGCACACTCTGCGCATCTTCCTCATGCGCATGGGTTGGGTGGGAGAGGAGGAGGAGTGCTCCTTCGAGCCTATCCCCGGAGCGGCGAGCGGGCTCAAGTGCCGGGGCCAGGTGCTCCCCTCCACCAAGAAAGTCACCTATGAGCTCTCCATCAAGGAGCTCGGCTACTCGCCCGAGCCCTACGCCAAGGCCGACGCGCTGATGTACGCCGACGGTCAGCCCATCGTGCTCATCTCGGACATGTCCGTGCGCCTGCGCGGCGCCGACGAGCGCCGGCTCAAGGCGCTCTGGGAGCGCCGGGCCGCGCCGTTCCAATTATCGGACGCGGCACGGCGTCCCTTCCGGGACCGCCAGGGTTCCGTCCGCCGCGCCCCGCTCTTCGACACGGACCGCATCCTGGCCTTCGCCGTGGGAAAACCCTCCGAGGCTTTCGGCGAGCCCTATAAGGTCTTCGACTCGGATCGCGTCATCGCCCGCCTGCCCGGTCCGCCCTACCAGTTCCTCGACCGGATCACCGAGATCCGCGGCGCCAAGCCCTTCGTCCTGGAGGCCGGGGCCGAGGCCGTCGCCGAGTACGACGTTCCCCCCGACGCCTGGTACTTCCGGGCCAACCGGCAGAAGAGCATGCCTTTCGCGGTGCTCCTGGAGGCCGCGCTCCAGCCTTGCGGCTGGCTGGCCGCCTATCTCGGCTCCGCCCTGCGCGGCGCATCGGACCTCTCCTTCCGCAACCTGGGAGGCAAGGCGGTCCTGCACGAGGAGGTGTTCCCGGACGCGGGGACGCTGACCACGCGCGTGAAGATGACGCGCGTCTCGCAGTCCGCGGGCATGATCATCCAGAACTACGACTTGGAGATCCGCCGCGGCTCGCGCCTCGTCTACCAGGGAGACACCTATTTCGGGTTCTTCTCGAAGGAAGCGCTCGCCGACCAGAAGGGCATACTCTCGGCCTCGCCCTACTCCCCCAGCGCGGAGGAGCGGGCCCGCGGCGTGGAGATCGAGGTCCCGGCCTGCGCCCCGCTCGACCCGGAGGACTCCGCTTCGCCCGACCCCGAGAAGCTCGCACTGCCCGCCCAGGCATTGCGGATGTTCGACTCCATCCCGCTCTTCATCCCGGACGGAGGCCCCGCGCGCCTGGGCTTCCT
>CAYWAR010000390.1:0-2632 GCA_964455765.1 uncultured Elusimicrobia bacterium | reverse complement strand
GCCCTGGCGGAGGTCTCGCGCGGGAGCCTCGAACTGCGCTTTAGCGAGACCGGGGAAGCGGCGGCCCGCCAGAGCGTGGACATCGCCTCCAAGGTCAGCGGCCGCGTCCTCTCCCTGAGCGTGCAGGAAGGCAGCCGCGTCTCGGCGGGCGAGCCGTTGGCCGTGGTCCAGCCCGGCCGCTCCGAGTCGGAGAAATACCTGCCCTCCACCGTCTCCTCCCCCCTCTCCGGCGTGGTCATGCGCTGGGTCAAGGAGAGCTCCGGCGGCGGAGCCTCGGAATCCAACTTCGCCAAGGTCGGCGACTACGTCACGGGCATCTTCGACTCCAACAACCCCACCTACCTCATGACCGTGGCCGACCCCAGCGACATGATCGTGCGCATGAAGATCAGCGAGATGGACATCCTCAAGCTCAAGGACAAGATGGCGGTGTCGGTCACCGTGGACGCCCTTCCGGGCCCGGCCTTCTCCGCGCGCATCCGCCTCATCTCGCCCCAGGCGGAGAGGGATTCCGGCGGGCTCAAAGTCTTCCGCGTGGAGGTCGGCCTCGACCGCCCGGACCCGCGCCTGCGCCCCGGCATGACGGCCCGGGTGGACGCCCTGCTGGAGAAGAGGGAAAAAGCGCTCAAGATGCCCCTGGCCGCGCTCTTCGAGGAAGCCGGGGAATCCTTCGTGTACCTCCAGGAATCCCCGGAGAAGAGCCGGGAGGCGGCGGTGCGCACCGGCCTGCGCACGGAGCTGGAGGTGGAACTGCTCGAAGGCCTCAAGGAAGGGGACAAGGTCTTCACCGAGAAGCCCAAGGATGCGGCCGACCCCGCCAAGGACGCCCCCGGAAAACCCACCGGGTCCGGGCGCCGGGCCGTGCGCCGGATGCTGATGTCCCGATGATCGAGGTCTCGGACCTCCGGAAAACCTACGGCGGCGGCGAGAAGGGCTTCGCGGCGCTCAAGGGAGTGAGCTTCCGCATCCGGCCGGGAGAATTCGCGGCCATCATGGGCCCCTCGGGCTGCGGGAAATCTACGCTCCTCAACATCCTCGGGCTCCTGGACCGTCCCAGTTCCGGAAACTACCGTCTCGGCGACCGGGACGCGGGCTCGCTCGGCGACATGGAGCGCACCCTCCTGCGCCGCAAGACCATCGGCTTCGTGTTCCAAGCCTTCCACCTCCTGCCCCGCTTCTCGGCCGTCGAGAACGTGTGCCTTCCCATGGTCTACGCGGGCGTCGGGACCAAGGAGCGTCGTCTGCGCGCCGAGCGCCTGCTGGCGGAGGTGGGGCTGGGAGGGAAGGGAGCCTCCACCCCCCTGGAGCTCTCCGGCGGCGAGCGCCAGAGGGTCGGCATCGCGCGCGCTCTCGCCAACGGCCCCTCCGTGCTCCTGGCCGACGAGCCCACCGGGAACCTGGACTCCCGCACATCCGGCGAGATACTGGCCCTGCTCTCGCGCCTGCATCAGGCGGGCATGACCCTGCTGCTCGTCACCCACGACCCCTCCGTCGCCGCCCGCGCCCAAAGGACGCTCCATGTGGCGGATGGCCTGCTCTCAGGCCCTCCCCTGCGCCCCTCGGACCCTCCCCCGCGGGGAGGGTCTGAGCGTTCCAGAGGGGGCCCATAGCCGTGCATATCGCCGAGTCCGTGCGCACCGGTTTCTTAGAGATCCGCTCCCACAAGATGCGCTCGTTTTTGAGCTTCCTGGCCATCGCCTTCGGCGTGGCCGCCATCCTCTACACCTTCGCGGAAGTGCATCAGATGTCCTCGCGCCGCCAGAAGGCCTTCGACCTCGCGGGCCCGGGCCGCCTGGAGATCAAGGAGAAGCAGGAGTACGTCTCCCGCGGCCTTTCCCGGGGGCTGACGCTCGCCGACGCGCTGGCCATCCGCGCGGCCATGCCGGACCTCCACATGGTCTCTCCCCTCGCCTCCCGCTGGGGCACGAAGTTCCGCCACGGCGCGTTCTCCACCGAGGACCTGCGCGCGGTCGGGGTGAGCCCGGAGTGGCGGCTCAGGGACTGGGTCTATCGCCTCAAGGGGCGATTCTTCGACGCCTCGGACATCCTCTCGGCCGCCCGGGTCTGCGTCGTCGACGAGCCCGGAGGGTGGGTGGAGAAGCCCTTCTGGGCCCGCTTCTTCCCCTCGAGCAAGTTCCAGGACTACATCCTGCACAAGGACCTCCTGGGCGAGACCGTGCGCATCGAGGGCCATCTCTTCACCGTGGTCGGGGTGCTCAAGAACCCGCCCCGCGACAAGGACCCCCGCTGGTTCAGCCGCAGCTACGGCGGCTCGGGGACGGTCTATCTCCCCATCACCACCCACCAGCGCTATCTCGGCCGCGGATCCCGGGGCTCGCTCGACCGGATCTCGGAGCTCCACGTGGACACCGGCTCCGAGCGCACCGTCCCCTCGGCCAAGCGGCGCATCGAATCCCTGCTCATGGTGCGCCACCGGGGGGAGAGCGACTATGAGATCGAGGATTTCCGCGAGACCATCCAAGGCATACTCAACCAGACGCGCCAGTACGCCATCGCCGTCATGGCCGTGGGCATCGTGGCCATATTGGCCGGCGGCGTGGGCATCATGAACGTGACCCTGGCCACCATCTTCTCCCGCATCCGGGAGATCGGCATACGGCGGGCGGTGGGG
>CAYWAR010000389.1:0-2668 GCA_964455765.1 uncultured Elusimicrobia bacterium | reverse complement strand
AGACCCGCCTGCACATGGGCGGGGGCTCCCCGGAGCACCTGCCGCCGGCCGCGGGCCCCCGCGCGCTCGGGGGCGCGGAGGACGCCTTGTTCGTCCCGGGGCGCAGCGCCCCCGTCCCGGAGGGGAGCTTGCGGCTGTTCACCGCCTCCGGGGAAAGGGACGAGGCGTGGCGCGCGGCCAAGGAGATGCTCCTCCTCCATGAGGAGGAGGGATACGCTTTCAGCGAGATCGGAGTGACGGCTCGCGACCTCGGCCCTTACCGGGCCGCGCTAGCCTCCGCGCTGCGCGACTGCGCCGTGCCTTTCCATACCTCCGCGGTCGAGCCTTTGCTCCGCCGTCCCGCGGCCCGTGCCTGCCGGACCCTGCTTACCCTCGCGCGCGGAGGATTTACGGCCCTTTCCGTGGCCGAGCTGACGGGCTCCTGCTTCTTTAAGGGGAAGAGCCGCGCGGGCTGGCCCGCGCTCATCCGCCGCTCGGGCATCCACGGCGGCTGGCTCCAATGGGAGGGGCGGCTCGAGCCGGTCCCGGGAGAGGACGCCGCCGCGTTGTGGGCCTTGCTCCGCCGCTGGAGAAAAGCCCTCTCCCCGGAGGGGAAGCGCTCCTGGACGCACTGGGCCGCGCACGCCCGCGGCCTGGTCTTGGAATGCCTCGACGCGGAGGGCGAGCCGGGATTCGAGGAGGCGCTCCAGGCGCTGGAGGGGCTCTCCGTTTTCGACCTGCTCGATAAGCCCGCCTCCTGGGACGAGTTCCTGGACGCGGCCGTGGAGGCTCTTTCGCGCGCGGGGACGCCGCTCTGCGAGGGGCCCAATCTGGGAGTCCGCGTCCTGGACGCCATGGAGGCGCGGGGAGAGTCTTTCCGGGCCCTGTTCATCCTGGGCCTGCGGGACGGCTTCTTCCCCAGGACCATCCGGGAAGACCCGCTCCTGCGCGACTCCACGCGGCGCAAGCTCCGCGAGACCGGCGGATATTGGATCCCGGCCAAGCTGGAGGGGCATGATGAGGAGCGGCTGCTCTTCCATCTCTTGACTTCCTCGGCCCGGGAGAGGCTCTATTGCTCCACCCCCCGCTCCGACGAGGAGGGCCGAGCCCAGGCGCCCTCCATCTTCTTGTTGGAGCTCGTGCGCGCGGCCGGGTTCCCGCCTTCCGAGGGCCGCTATGAGCACGTGCCCCGTCAGCCCTACGAGCGCTTGCTGGATTTCGGACACAAGGGCGCGCTCTCCCCGCGGGAGGCGGCCCTGGCCGCGGCGCTCTCGGGCGCCGACTCGCGGGGCCTCTATGAGGCCATGGGCTGGGACGCGGAGGAGCGCGCCCGCTTGAGCGCGGGCATCCGGGAACTCGGGCGCTTGGGCGCTCCCGGGAGGATGGACGGCGTCATCGGCCCCCCGATGGAATACCTGGGGGAGCTCCGCGGCCGCGGCCTTTCGCCCACCGCGCTGGAGACGCTCGGCCGCTGTCCGTTCCAATACTTCGCCGGCAAAGTCCTGGGGCTCGATGAGGCGGAGGAGCCCTCGAGCGCCGAGGAGATCTCGCCCTCCGTGCGGGGGACGATCTATCATCGCTTCCTCTCGGCCTTCTATCGTCGCCCGGAAGTCCGGGTCCCGGAGGGAGGAAACGCCTTCCCGGACAAGGCGTTCTCGGCGGCTGAGCGCGAGGTCTTTTCCGAGTACGGCGCCCGCGCGCTCGGCGTCCATCCCCTGCTCTGGGAGATAACGCGGGAGTCCCTCCTCGGGAACCTTCGGGCCTTTCTGGAATGGGACTTGGCCGAGTGCGCGAGCTCCAAGCTGAGGCCGCTGCTCCTCGAGGAGGCCATGGAAGCGGATTTCCCGGCCCCGCGCCCGCGGGGGCTCGAGGATGTCCGGCTCACCGGGGTCCCCGACCGGATCGATGCCGGCGGGGGTTTTTGGCGGGTCGTGGATTACAAGACGCGCTGGAAGAGGGGACCGTTGGCGTCCCTGGCCCTCAAAGGCCGCGCCCTGCAGGCTCCGCTCTATCTCGAGCTCGCCGCCGGCCGGCCGCGGCTGGCGGGCTTGAAGGCGCAGGGAGCGTTCTTGATGCCCGTGGAGGACTCCCCGGAGGGGACCGGGAGGCCTCGGAGCGTGGGCTACACGGCGGCGGCGCACGAGGAGAACCGCGCCGCGGTGCTGGCCAAGGTCGCGGCCCTCGTCGAGTCCGCGGCCCGGGGCGAATTCCTCATCCGGCCCGAGGAAGGGGAGGGGGGGCATTGCGGCTTCTGCGCCTTCTCCGGAGTCTGCCGCAAGAACCATCCCATGACCCGGCGCAGGGCCGCGAGCGCGGCATGAAGACCGCCTCCGTGGAAGCTTTGCCGGACGCGCGCTCCCGCGAGACGGCGCGCCTCGATCTCGGGAGGAACCTGATCGTGGAAGCGGGGGCCGGGACGGGGAAGACCACGCTCCTGGTGGAGCGGATGCTCTTCCTCCTCCTGGGAGGGCTGGAGGGCGGAGCCCGCCCCGTCGACCCCGAGAGGCTGGTCGCCCTGACCTTCACCGAGAGGGCCGCGGCCGAGATCAAATCCCGCCTCGCCCTCCTCCTGGACCGGATCGCCGCCGGCATCGAGAGAGGGTCTTTGGCGCGGGAAGACGAGGGGCTCCTCTTGGAACTGGAGCGGAGCTTCGCGCGATCGAAGGAGCAGGTATTGGACTTGGCGTTG
>CAYWAR010000388.1:0-2674 GCA_964455765.1 uncultured Elusimicrobia bacterium | reverse complement strand
CTCGGCCGACTACCAAAAGGCGCTCTCCCTCCCCGCCTTCGGCCCCGCCCACGAATACGCCCGCCGCTGCCTGGAAGCTCCCTGCGACAGAAAGGCCGTCCTCAGCCGGCTCAAGAACGCGGCCCGCGCGGGGGAATCCGAACCGCTGGTCCGGCGCGGCGGACCCCGCCCCGAAGGGCACAGCGTCGAGGGCGAAGAGCTCCAGCCGGAGCCTTAGGTTTAGATCGAGATCGTCTTCTTGGGAGCGCGGAGCTCTTCGATGACCTTGAGCATCTCGCCCTCCGTATTGACGAGGTGGTTGGTGCGGGTGTCCAAGAGTCCCAGCGGAGTCATCGTGTAGCGGGGCTGGTCCTTGAGGCGCTTGCGGTCCTCGGTGGTCAGACGCATGGAGAGTTCGAAGGCCACGTTGCCGATCGGGGTCCCCTGCGAGACCCTCTCGAGGACGCGCTGGACCAGGTTCTTGCCGTTGAGCAGACCCGCGCCCTGGACTTCCTTGGCCTTGCCCATGTCGGAGGCCGTCTCCATGATGGCGGCCTTCACCTGGAAGGCGTCGTACTGGATCCCATGCGCTTTCAGGTAGCCGATGACGTCCGCGGCCACGCCCGCGACCATGGGGGTGGCCATGGAGGTCCCGGACATGTAGCGGTAGCCGGGATAGCCCTCCACCGTGCAGACGCCGTCGGGGTCCTTGCCGCTGCGCGGGGCGATGACCCCGCCCGGAGCGTAGATGCAGCCCGACGCGGCGAGCGGGACGGCGGCCAGGGAGCCCGACGCCGGCGCGCCCTTCTCCCCGTCCTTGCCCGCGACGAGAACCTGCTCCTGGAGCTTGGTCAGGTCCACGTCCCCGGTCACCGCGGCGATGTCCGGCTTGTTGTAAAGCTCCCCCGCTTCCCCGTAGATGGGGCCCTTGGAGGCGAAGAAGGGGAACTCCCCGTCCTTGTTGACCCCGGTCACGGTCAAGGCGTAGCGCGCGTTGCCCGGGGAGCCCACGGTCCGGTTCCCGGCCGCGCCCTCGTTGCCGGCGGCCGCGACCACCAGGACGTTGTTCTTGACGGTCAGGTGGTTGGCCATGGAGCTGATGGGATCCTTGTTCGGCTCGCCGGGCCCGCCCAGGCTCATATTGAGGACGTCCACCCGGTCCTTCTTGTCCCCGGTGACCATCCATTTCATGGCGGCGAGGATGACGGATTCGTCGGTCTCGCCTTTCTGCCCGAAGACCTTGGCCATCTTAAAGCGCGTCTCGGGCGCCACTCCCGCGAACTTTCCCTGGGAGGCCGAGCCGTCGCCGCCCATGGTCCCGGCCACGTGCGTGCCGTGGCCGATGACGTCCTCCTTGCCCTCGTCGGTGAAATCCATGTAGGCCTGGACGCGGCTCTTGCCGTCCTTGTCCTTGAAGTCCGGGTGCTCCGGATCGATCCCGGAATCGATGATCCCCACCAGGCTCCCCAGGCCTTTCATCCCCGCGTCCCAGAGCTCGCCCACTTTCAGCATGGCCCGGCTGTCGAGCATGGCGGCGACGGCCGAGGACGCCAGGGAAGCGGCCGCGCCCAAGGGCGCGGGCAAGAGAGAGGTCCCGAGCACGGATCCCGCCGGTCCCGAGAGCGCGGCGGCCGCGGCCCGGAAGGCGCGCGCGGGCCGGCTCTCCACCCCGGCCCGCTCCAGGGCCTGGCCGAAGGAAACGGCCTGGGCGAGGGGGACGTCCACGGCCACGAGATTGTCCACGGAGCGGACCACCTTGGCGCCATGCGCGTCGAAGAGGCGGGCGTCCAGGCCGGTTTCCTCGAGTATGGCCGCGCCCTCCGTGGAGGCGTTCTGGATTTTCAGCCGGTCCGCGGCCGCGAAGCGGTCGGCGGCCACCAGAACCCGGACGGTCTTGGCCTCCTCATCCATGTAGAAACCCCGCGCCTTGGGGGTGAAGGCGTCCAGGCGCCCTTCCGCCTCCGCGTTGACGGCCGAGCCGAAAGAAGCCCAATCGAAGGCGCCCAGTGAATGGCGGCCGTCGAAGGCGCGGGAAGGATCGCTGACCGCGGCCGCTACCGCGTCGGTTAGATGCTCGGGCACGAAGGCGGCCACCCCGCCCGGCCGGGACGCGAAGTCCGGCGCCGCCATCACGGGTCCGTCCTTGGGCTTGCGCTCGGCCGGGGGCTCCAGGTACTGGCCGTCCCGGGCCGTCAATATGTCGAAAAGGGCGTTCCTGCCCAGGCGGCTCAGCCGCAGCCGCCCGCCGGCGTCCCGGTGCAGGAAAACATTGGCCTCGAGCTCGCGCGGATCCATGCGGGAGGAGAGGTAGCTCTTGAGCGCCGCGGCCATGCCGCCTTCGGGGTCGTCCTTGGGGAGCTTGAGCAGGAAGGTCATCACCCGGCGCAGCGCGGCGAGGTCCATGGCGTCCCGGGAGAGCTGGACGCCCCGCGCATCCCTGCGGGAGTGGACCGCAGCCCCGTCCTGGGACACGCTGAGGTCCAGCAGGGCCGCCCGCTCCAAGGCCACCGGGCTGGCCAGGTTGAACGCCTCCTGGGCCAGGGTCGAGGCGGGGGGAATCAGGAAAAAAGAAAGGCTCAGAACCGCCGCAGTCCTTCTCATCGCGGTCTCCCATCCGATCAGATTCTTCTTGGTCCTATTCATCGTACCTATCCATCTTTGGGTCCTAGGTCCTACACTGTTAGGATAGCTAAAA
>CAYWAR010000387.1:0-2677 GCA_964455765.1 uncultured Elusimicrobia bacterium | reverse complement strand
GCTGCTCATTCAGTCCTGGGGCGAGGGCGCGGGGCTCGTCTGCTGGCTCTTCGCGGTCTCCGGCTTCTGCGCGCTCGGCTATGAGGTGCTCTGGTCGCGCCAGCTCATCCCCCTGCTCGGAAACTCGGTCTACGCCTTCGGCCTTTTGCTCAGCGCGTATCTGCTCGGGATGGCCCTGGGCTCCGCCTGCGCCGGGCCCGCGCTCAAGGCGATTTCCAAGGGACGCGGCGACGGCCGGCTGGAGTTCGGCCGTCTCGAGCTCGCGCTCTCGGCCGCCGCCCTCTTGAGCCTCTGGACCTACGGCCGCCTGACCCTCGCCTCCCCCGATCCCGATCTCCTCTATTCCCCCCTGCGCTCCGCCTCCGACCTACCCGTCCTCGCGGCCAAGACCCTGCTCATCGTCCTCCCCTCCTCCTTCCTCATGGGCCTGCTCTTCCCGGTCGCGGCGCGCATCGCCTCCCCCCAGGGCGCGGCGGGGCCCGCCGTGGGCCGCGTCTACGCCTTCAACACGGCCGGGGGCATCCTCGGAGCGCTCTGGGCCGGGTTCGCGGGCGTCTCGCTCTTCGGGGCGCACCGCTCCTTCTTCCTCCTGGCCCTGCTCAACGGCTTGGTGGGACTCCTAGCCCTCGCCCTGGTCCGTGAGCGCGAGGCCAGGCCCAGGACCTTCGCGCCCGAGGCCGCCCTCTGCTTCCTCATCGCCTTGCTGGGGGCCCTCTCCTGGAAGGATCCGGCCCTGGACGCTCTGCGTCCGCGGCTGGCGCGCGCCCTGCCCGGCTCCTTCATCCTCTTCCATGACGAGTCCCCGGCCGGGACCGCCACCGGGGTCTTCTCCGAGCGCGACCGCTTCTTGCTCATCAACGGGATACTGACCGCCGGGGTCGGGATCAACGGCACGCTCATGGCCGCCCTGCCCAACCTGATGCTGGAGAATCCCGAGTCCACGCTCATCATCTGCCTGGGCGCGGGGGCCACGCTGAGGGCCGCGCACCGATTAGGCGGAGAGGTGGGCGTCGTCGAGCTGGTGGACGCCGTCGCCCGCCACCTGCCGGACTTCCAGCCCGACCTGGCCGGCCTCTTTGAAAAGCCCCGGCGGCGGCTGGTGGTGGAGGACGGCCGAAACCATCTCCTGCGCTCGCGCCGACGCTACGACTCCATCATCGTGGACGCGAGCCCTCCGCTCTACAGCGCGGGCACGGCGAACCTCTAGAGCCGGGAATTCCTCGCCCTCGCGCGCGGACGGCTCACCGAGCAGGGCATCTTCACGCTCTGGCTCCCCCTCTACTCCTTCGAGGAGGACTACTGGCGCATCCTGCGCGGGTTCTGCGACGAGTTCCCCCATGTCGCGGTCTGGAACCATCCCCGCGTGCGCGGCATGCTCCTCTTCGGCTCCGCCCGCCCCTTCGCCTGGAAGCCCGGGGAGCTCGACCGCCGCATCCGCGAGCGCTGGCGCGGCAAGGTCATCGACGGGATGGACGAGCACGCCGTGCGCGAGGGCTTCCAGCTCACTGAAGAGGAGGCGCGCGCCTACGCCTCTCGCTTCGCGGCCGTCACCGACGACAAGCCCGACACGGAATTCCCCCTGCGCCGCTTCCTGCGCAAGGAGCCGCTCCAGAAGAGCCACGACTTCCTCCTGAAAGCCAAACAATAGACCTGCTTCACGGGGAAACGCCGACGCTTTTCCCCGTGAAGCAGGAAGTCGGCTTCTGATAAGACTTTCTACTGCCTATATTTATAATAAGTCTTGACTTTATACAGTCCATACCACATAATAGTTATATGAATAGATCATTGGGACTCCTCCTTGAATCACTGCATTTCAGCGAGAGGGACCCAAAAATAGCTTTCGTAGTCGGACCGCGGCAATGCGGCAAGACATTCATGGCGCGCAAAATGCAGGAGCGGCGAGTCTCGGCCGACCTCTACCGCAACTGGGACGACCTGCAATTCCGCAAAGAGCTGGCTAAGTCCCCGTATGGGTTCCTCGACGCATTCCGGCAGGCCTCCGAGGCAAAACCCCTGGCGGTCTTGGATGAGATCCATCAGTTCCCCCGCTGGAAGAGCTACCTCAAAGGGCTTTGGGATACCCGCAGGGAACGAGCCCATCTTCTGGTCACCGGAAGCGGAAGGCTCGACGTCTACCAGCGCGGCGGCGACAGCCTTCTTGGCCGCTATCATCAATACCGCCTACATCCGTTGTCGGTCTCCGAGGTATTGGGAAGGGTGTTCGATCCGGAACGCGACGACCCCCAAAGCATCCTCTCGCGCATTCTTGGGGATCTTGGGCCGCCGCCGGCGGGGGCCGCGGAGGCCTTTGCCGGACTCATGAGCTTCGGGGGCTTTCCTGAGCCGTTCCTCAGCCAGAGCGGACGGCGCCACCGCCTATGGCTGCGCGAGCGGCGCGAGCGGCTCCTGCGCGAGGACCTGCGCGATCTGACCCGGCTGCAGATGCTCTCCTCGGTGGAGCATCTTGCCGCCCTCCTGCCGGCGCGAGTCGGCTCTCTCCTTTCCCTCAACAGTCTAAAGGAGGACCTCGGCGTCTCGTTGGAATCGGTCCGCCTCTGGATGGAGCAGCTTGCGCGGCGTTATTTCTGCCATCGTATCACGCCTTTCGCGGGAAATCTCCCCCGTTCCCTGCGGCGGGAGCCCAAGCTCTACCTTTGGGATTGGTCGGCCCTGG
>CAYWAR010000386.1:0-2687 GCA_964455765.1 uncultured Elusimicrobia bacterium | reverse complement strand
TTACATACCGCAGAGGGTATGCTCGCTCTTCGCTCCTTGTTTCGCTCCAAAATCGCCCAGGCCAATTGCGCATATTATTTCTTTACGACCCCTTACACTGCCGTGTCATGTAGTCCATTTCTTATTTCTCGTAGTCGTAGAAGCCCTTGCCCGTCTTGCGGCCCAGGCGTCCAGCCTCCACCATCTTGCGCAGGAGGGGGCAGGGCCGGTACTTGGAGTCCGCAAAGCCCTGGTGCAGCACCTCCATGATGTAGAGGCAGGTGTCGAGGCCGATGAAATCGGCCAGCGTCAGGGGCCCCATGGGATGGGCCATGCCGAGCTTCATCACCGAGTCGATGTCCTCCTTGGAGGCCACGCCCTCCATGAGCGCATAGCAGGCCTCGTTGATCATGGGCATAAGGATGCGGTTGGAGATGAAGCCGGGGTAATCGCGGGAGCAGACCGGCTCCTTGCCCAGGCGCACAGTAAGCTCGCGCACGGCCGCGAAGGTCTCCTCCGAGGTCTGAAGCGCGCGGATGAGTTCCACGAGCCTCATGACGGGCACGGGGTTCATGAAGTGCATGCCCATGACCTTCTCCGGCCGCTTGGTCGCGGCCGCGAGCTCGGTGACGGAAAGGGAGGAGGTGTTGCTGGCGAGGACCGTCTCGGGCGGAGTGCAGGCGTCGAGCTTGCGGAAAGTCTCCTTCTTGAGCTCCATCCTCTCGGGCACGGCCTCGATGACGAGTTGGGAGTCGGCCGCCTCCTCGAAGGTGACCCCGGTCTTCAGGCGCTTGAGCGCGGCCTCCATGACGCCGCGCTCGATGGTCTTCTTGGCAACCTGGCGTTCGAGGTTCGCGCGGATGAGACCCACGGCTTTGTCGGCGAGCTCCCGGTTGACCTCGATGAGGCGCACGGAGAAGCCGGCGAGGGCGCAGACATGGGCGATCCCGTTGCCCATGGTGCCGCCGCCCACCACCGTGATGTTCTTGATGTCCATTTGTCCGACTATAACAGATGAAAGGAGAGAATTCAACGACGCCGCTCATGGCGCCGTTTTTCCCTGTCGGGAGGGGGGAACTCCGTGCATGGCAGCCCTTGTGGAGGAGGGTTTGGCCGCGTTTTGGGGACACCGCGCTAGACCGGCAGGGTGAAGAAGAATTCGCTGCCCTTGCCGAGTTCCGAGCGCAGCCCCGCGCTTCCGCCGTGCGCTTCCACCACGTTTTTCACGAAAGCCAGGCCCAGCCCCATGCCGCGGACCTGGCCGGTGAAGTCCGGGTCGATCTGGTAGAACTTGCGAAAGAGCTTGGGCTGCTCCTCCGGCGGGATGCCGGGCCCGTTGTCGGAAACCGTCACCCGCACGGAGTCGCCTTCCCGGCGGGCATCGAGGACGGCCTCCTTGCGCGCGGCGGGGTTGAACTTGACCGCGTTCTCGATGAGGCTGCACAGGACGTCGCGCACCAGGTCCGGGTCCGCGGGCACGGCGGGCAATGTCGAGAGAGCCTGCCTGTCCCAGCGCACCGATACGCCCGGCGCGCCCAGGGTTTCGGAGAGCTTTTTCAAGGCCGCCTCCACGGCGTCGGCCAGGGCGAGCGGCTCGCGGGCCAGCCGCAGAGTCTCGGGGCTCTGCGCGGTCGTGAACATCAGCAGTTCCTCCACCAGGGACCTCAGGTGGGACTGGGCGTTGTCCACCTTGGAGAGCAGCTGGCGCTGGAAGCCGGTCAGACTCTGGTCCTCCTTGGCCAGCAGGTCCGCGTAGCTGATCGCGAGCATCAGAGGGGTGCGCAGCTTGTGGGAAACCAGGGACAGGAAATTGCGGCTGAGCGTTTCCTCGCGCTTCTGCAGCGTGACGTCCCGCAGGATGAAAAGGAAGCTGGGCGGCCCGCCCGGCTCGCCCAGGCGCTGGGCGACCCCGGCGAGGACGAAGGGCTGGGGCTCCCGCCGAGTGAACTCGCACGGGACCGCGCCCGCCTCCGTCGCCAGGAGGCTCTTGAGCTCCGGCTCCGCCTCGAATCCCCGCAGGGCCTCTCCCAGGGTCGCGGGGGGGCGCTGCGCGAAGCCGAGAAGCCGCGCCGCGGCCGCGTTATGGAGCAGGAAGCGGCCCTGGGCGTCGGTCCAGGCCATGGCGTCCACGGTCCGTTCGAAGACGGTCTCCAGCTTCTCCTTTTCCTCCTCCAGGGAGGCGAAGAGCACCGAGATGGCCGCCAGCATGTCGTTGAAGGCCCGGGCCAGGGTCCCGATCTCGTCCTGGCTGTTCCACTCCACCGACACCCGGAATTGGCCCTGGGCCGCCTGGTGGGCCGCCGCGGCCAGCCGGGGAAGGGGGCGGGTGATCCACCGGACTATCAACACCGTTCCCAGCACCGCGGCCAGGATGGAGGCCAGGGCGATGAGGATTATTTGGCGCTTGGGGGCGGCCAGGGCGGCGCGCACCGAGGCGCGGTTGAAGCCGATGCGGGCGGTGCCCACCCGTTTGGAGACCATCATGACCGGGACCGCCAGGTCGTAGGCGCGCTCGCGCGTGGCGGGCTCCTCGTATTCCTGCAGCAGGAGCGTCCCGGCGGCCAGGGCCGCCCGCGCCAGGGGGCTTTCGTCCGTCTCGCCGATGCGCGAGGCGTCGGAGTGGGAGAGGCCCTTGCCCTGCGCGTCCCTGACCGCGGCGTAGGGCACCGCTTTCTCTTTGAGCCTCTCCTCCACGTTGAAGTGGAGCC
>CAYWAR010000385.1:0-2690 GCA_964455765.1 uncultured Elusimicrobia bacterium | reverse complement strand
CTTGCAGGCCGCGCTCAGCCCCTCCCAATCCCCCAAGGAGCCGGGGTCCACGCCGCACTCCTCCAGAAGATCGGATCGGGCCTGGAGGACGCCGACCTCCATCCACCAGGGGACCGAGACCAGCTCCCCCGAGAGCGGCGAAAGCGCGTGTGGGCGCAGGGGCGCGTAAGCCGCGGAGAGGTCGAAGGCCGGCGCGGCGCTCGCGAGCCCGCGGAGCAGGCCGAGCCGGTCGAGCGACGCCGTCCAATGCCCGGGGATCGCGGCCGCGTCCGGGAGCGGGCCTCCTTTAAGACCATCGACGAAGCGCGCCCAGAGAGCGGAGTAGGTGAGCACGCGGACCTCGACGGAGATCTTGCGGCTCCGTTCCAATCCCTTGAGCCGCGCGCGCAAAAGGCGAAGGGTGTCGAACCCCGCATCCGGCGGAGTCCAGAACCGCAGCGGCCTCAACGCCAGCTCCGGATCGGCAGGGACGGGTCCACGAGACAGGAGCCCTCTCCCCGCGCCCCTTTTCCAGAGCCCTCCTCCAAGCGCAGGGCCGCCGCGTAGGCGATCATGGCGGCGTTATCGGTGCACAGCGAGAGGGGCGGGAAGCGGACCTGGACCTTGCCCGAGGAGGAGAGCAGGCTCCTGAGCCGGCTATTGGCGGCCACGCCGCCCCCCACCACGACGCGAGTCGCCCCGAGCGACGCGGCCGCCGCGAGCGTCTTAAGAGCCAAAGTCTCCATCACCGCTTCCTGGAAGGAGGCTGCTATGTCGGCCAACCCACCCGCGGGGGGTTGGCCCGTCCCGGGGGGCTCACTTTGGCGTTTCTTTATCAAGACCCCTTCCTTTCGAGAGGGTGTGATTTTCCCGTTCTTCTGTAGGTAATACAACAGCGCCGTCTTAAGCCCGGAAAAAGAGAAATCCCAACTCCCCGGCAGCATCGGCCGCGGAAAACGCACCGCGCGGGGGTCTCCCGTGCGGGCCAGGCGGTCGATGGCCGGGCCTCCTGGATAGCCCAGGCCCAGGAGCTTGGCGGCCTTGTCGAGCACCTCCCCGGCCGCGTCGTCCCGGGTCCGGCCGAGCACCCGGTAGCGACCCGGGGCCTGGAGCCAGAGCAGTTCGGTGTGGCCGCCGGAGACGATCAGCGCCAGGAAGGGGAAGGGAAGGCGATGGGCGAGGCCCACGGCCAGGGCGTGCGCTTCGAGATGGTTGACCCCGATCAGGGGCAGGCCGTGCGCCCGCGCCAAGGTATGGGCCGCCACCTTTCCCACCAGCAGGGCGCCCAAGAGGCCCGGACCGCGCGTGAACGCGACCGCCTCCACGCAGGAGGGAAGCCGGTGCATCCCGCCGCGGGCGCCGAACGCCTCGGAGAGCGCGCTCTCGATGACCCCGCAGACGCTCTCCATGTGCGCCCGGCTCGCCAGCTCCGGGACCACGCCCGCGTACGCCGCGTGCAGGCGGACCTGCGAGGAGACCACGCTGGAGAGCACCCGGAACCCGGCCGGCGCCCCGCGCCCCGGGCCGGCCCCCTCGACGACCGCCGCCGCGGTCTCGTCGCAGGAGGTCTCGATGCCCAGGATCCTCATCTAACCGTCGTTGACTTTAAGGTTCCCCAGCACTTCACGCGCGCGCAGTATCTCCAGCGCCCTCTCGAGCACGGTGTCCTTCACCCTCTCGGACTCCTTCACCGCGGACTTGGGATCCTGTCCCTGGCCGAAGACCTCCTCGGACTGGGCCTGGAGCTTCATCTCGGTCTGATGGTCCACCGCGACGCTGAGGTCCGGCACGATGCCGCCGGTGTTGGCCTTCTCGTCGCGCTGGATGGACCGGCCGTTGGGCGTGTAGTACCGGGCCACGGTCAGGCGCAGGCCGGAGCCGTCGGAGAGCGGGATGACCGACTGCACGCTGGCCTTTCCAAAGCTCCGCTCGCCCAGCACCACCGCCCGCCGATGGTCCTGCAGTGCCCCGGCGACGATCTCGCTGCCGGAGGCCGAGCCCTCGTTGACCAGGACCGCCATCGGCAGGTTCCCGAACGGGGCTTTGGGGCCCCCGCGGAAATCCTGCCGGCTCTCCGGCCGCCGCCCCTGCGTGTAGACGATGAGCTTGCTGTCCCCCAGGAAGTCGGAGGCCACGTCCACCGCCGCGGTCAGGAGGCCTCCGGGGTTGTTGCGCAGGTCCAGCACCAGGGAATTGGCCCCGTCCTTGACGAGCTTGGAGAGGGCCTTGTAAGTGTCCTCCGAGGTGTGGGCGCTGAACTCGTTGATGCGCAGGTAGCCGATCTTTCCCTCGAGCATCTTGGACTGGACGCTCTCGATCTTGATGACCTCGCGCGTCAGCGGGAACTCATGCGTCGTCCATTCCTTCTCCTTGGCTCCCTCATCGGGCGCGCGCGCCGCGGTGATGGCGACCTTGGTCCCCGGGGCCCCGCGCAGCTTCTTGACCGCTTCCACCAGCGTGAGGCCCTTGGTCGTCTCCCCGTCGATCTTGACGATCCTGTCCTGGGGCAGCACTCCGGCCCGGTAGGCGGGCGTGCCGGGCAAGGGGGTGATGACGGTCAGCCAATCCTCCCGCATCCCGATGCGTATGCCGAGCCCGCCGAACTGCCCCTCGGTCTCGGTCTTGATGTCCTTGTGCAGTTCCGGGTCCATGAACTGTGAGAAGGGGTCGAGGGTCTTGACCATGCCGGAGGCGGCGCCGTGGATGAGCTT
>CAYWAR010000384.1:0-2693 GCA_964455765.1 uncultured Elusimicrobia bacterium | reverse complement strand
GGCGGTGAAACCCGCGAAGAACACGCAGGCCTGCGCCGGGCCCACGCGCAGGAAAACCTCGATGGTCTTGAGCATCCACGGAGCGCCGACCAGCCAGGCCGCGCTCCCGAACACCCAGCCCATGAGCAAGGCCTTGCCCGGGGTCTTCTCCTCGATGACCCAGAGGTAGGGGATGAAGATGAACCAATAGGGGAGCCAATGCCCTCCAGGGAGGTAGCAGGAGGCCAGGGCCGCGCCGCAGGCCGCCATGACCGCGCACTCCAGGAGTGTCTTCACCCGCGGGTATTATACGAAGCCTGGACTGTGGTATCCTCTCTCGCATCATGGCACGGGCGTTCATCACCGGCCTGGGACCTTTCTGCTCGCTGGGCGAGGACGCAAAGAGCTTTTGGAAAAGTCTCCTGGAGGGCCGCTGTCGCGCGGCGAAACTCCCGAGCCTGAAAGGCTGTCCCGTTCCCATCGGGGCGAGCGCCGGGTCCACGCAGGACCGCCTCTCGCCTAAGGAGGCCAAGCTCGACCCCTGCACGCGCTTCGCCATGGCCGCTTCGGCCATCGCCCTGGAGGACGCGGGGCTCGCGAAGGAAGCCCTTCCCTCGGAGAGAGCCGGCATCGTCGTGGGCTCCTCGCGCGGGGCGGCCGAACTGCTGGAAACGCACTACGCCCGCTTCATGAAGGAGGGTCCCGGCTCGGTGAGCCCCCACGCCTCTCCCCATACCACCGCGGGCAATCTCCCCGGCGCGCTCTCGCGCCGTTTCGGACTCCGGGGCCCGACCCTCTTCGTCTCGGCCGCCTGCTCCTCCGCCTCCCAGGCTCTCGGCCTGGCCCTGGGGCTCATCCGCTCCGGCAAGGCCGACCTCATGCTGGCCGGCGGCTCGGAGGCCTGCCTGACCCCCTTTTGCATGAGCATGTTCGCCTCCACCGGGATACTTTCCACGCGCGTCGAGGAGCCGGAGCGGGCCTGCCGGCCCTTCGACCGGGGGCGCGAGGGCATCCTGCTCGGCGAGGGCGCGGGCATGCTCGTCCTCGAGTCCGAAGCCCGCGCCCGCGCCCGCGGGGCGCGCGTCTACTGCGAACTGCGGGGTTTCGGGACGGCGAGCGACGCCCACAGCCTCACCGGCATCCCGGAGGACGGCGACGGTCTCGCCCGCGCCATCCGCCTCGCCCTGGAGGACGCGGGACTTTCCGCGGAGGGCGTCGATTACATCAACGCGCACGGCACCGGGACCAAGATGGGCGACAAGGCCGAGGTCCGCGCCATGAAGGCCGCGCTCGGCGAGCGCGCCCGAGCGATCCCCACGAGCTCGACCAAATCCATGACCGGGCATCTCTTGGGGGCCGCCGGGGGAGTGGAGGCCATCGCCTGCGCCCTGGCCGTGGCCGAGGGCGCCGTGCCGCCCACCATCAACCTCGACGATCCGGACCCCGACTGCGACCTGGATTTCATCCCGAAGATCGCGCGCCGCTTGCGCGTGCGCGCCGCGCTCTCCTCGTCCATGGGCTTCGGCGGCAACAACGCCTGCCTGGCCTTCGCCGCGGTCTGCTAGAGCGCGTCGTAATTCGTCAGGATGATTTGGATCAAGCCAGGGGCCTCGCGCAGCTCGAAGCCGTAGAGGCCGCCCGTATTGAAGGCGCGGACCTTGGCGTCGGCCGCGCCGTAGCGGAACGCGGCGCCGGGGATCCCCGCGGACGCGAGCGCGGCGTCCACGTTGCGGGCGTGATGCGGCTTGTCGTCCACGAAGACCACTCGGGCGGGGCGCAGGCCCAGTTTGCCCAGGAACGCCGCGAGCGCCTTCCCCTTCTCCGGACCCTCGCCTACGAAAAGCACGCCGTTCTCGTAGAGGCCCGCCCGCCCTTCCGGCAGGCCGGCCGCGCTCCCGCGCAGGACCAGGGCGCTCGGCGCCCGCGCCCCCAGGTCCACTCCGATAGCGCTCAACTGACGGAAGGTCGCCGGAGCGTCCTCCGGCCCGCGGGCGGTCAGGGCCATGACCGATATCCCCCGCTCCTGCTGGACTCGGATGAGGCCGGGCGTGAGCGCCTCCACCGCCTTGGGTTCGACGACATCGAGGGCGCGGGTCCAGGACTCGGCGGCCTTCGCCTCGGCCTGCTTGGGGTCGAGGCCGTCGCGGCGGAAGGCCTTCTGGAGGTAGTAGTACCACTGGTCGCTTCCGGCGTTGCCGGCGGGCTCGATCAAGGTATTGTCGATATCGAAGACCAGGAGCGTGCCGGTGGAAAGCTCCGGGAGGAGCTCGCTCATGGAGGAGATCTCGCGGACCGCGGCGCGCGAGGGGACGGCCAGGAGCGCGAGAAGCGCCGGACAAACCATCCTGGAAGCTTTGAGCATGCCCTTATTACCTCCTGTTCCTGGTCTGCATCATAGCACGAGTTTCCTCCTCCAAACCAGGAAGCTGTTGGGGGAAGCTCGGCCCGTGGCGTAGGCCTTTGGACCCAGAATGGGACGGGCCAAAGAGGGCTGTGCCGCGGCCTAGCGGGGGATTATCCTGGTTAGTGATGAGGACTTTGAGGCTCGCCGGAGCGGTGGCGGCGGCTCTCCTGATGACGGGAGGGCAGGCTCACGCGGCCGTGTCGGCGGACCTGGGGAAGTTCTTCCCGGAAGAGAGCCTCGCCGGGGAGGCCCCTCCTATCGAGGGACGGGCCGCCCTCGACCAGCCGCCGCAGGCGGCCCCGCCGTGGCT
>CAYWAR010000383.1:0-2694 GCA_964455765.1 uncultured Elusimicrobia bacterium | reverse complement strand
CCTCCGCGGGCGCCGTGCTCAAGGCCGCGCGGGCCGTGCTCGCGCGCATCCCCGGAGCCCGGATCGAGTATCTGCGCCTGGTGGACGCGCGGAGCCTGGCCCAAGCCCGGCATCTGCGCGGCGCACTGCGCCTGCTCGCGGCCCTGCGCCTCAGCCGGACCCGTCTCATTGACAATGTACCCGTCATTTGTGACCATACCTTGGATTTTGGAGCGTGAATCATTTTATGAGATACTTCCTTTTGCCGGCCTTTCTCTTCTTGTCCGTTCCACCTTCTTTTTCCCAAGAGCCTCCCCCCGTCCCTCCGGCCCAGAGCGCCTATCAAGCTCTGGAGGACGCGGTCGGCTCCCAGGCCGTGCGCATCCTCCATGACCGCTCGATCGTGCTCGTCTCGGGCGGCTCGAGGTCGCGGAGCATCCTGCACGTGCAATGGCCGGTCTTGGAATCCCTCCAGGCCAACGCCAAGGCCCTGGCCGGGCTCTGCGCCGCCTATGAGCAGGCGCGCTCCGGCGCGTCCTTCGATGGTGACCCGGCCCTTTTCCGCTCTCTCACGGCCCTGCCTGAGTCCCCGCTGGTGAGCGCCGGGGTCAAGGCCGCGGCCGCCACCCTGGCCGATGCCTTGGTCAACGCGGCCGGCCTCGACCCGGAAACAACGGCCTCCAAGCGCAAGCCTTTGCCTTCCCTCTCCTGGGGGTCCGCATTCTGGAGCAGGAACCGCTGCGACCTGGCCACCGACTTCGCCCCGGCGGCCCAGGCGTTCTTCGAGGAGTTGTCCGCCGGGCCCAAGGGCAACGCCCAGGCGCGGAGCCATCTATCGGACCATCTCCAGGCCAAGGGCGTGGACGCCTCGTCCCGTTTGGAGAGCGACCTCTCCGCGGGCGCGGCCTCGCCGGAGCTTCTGCGCTGGATCGCGGACTATCTGGAGGACCAGAAGAGGCTCTGGACCGCCTTCCAGCTCCCGGAACGCCTTTCCGCGCTCGAGCGCGCCGGCGGCGCGCGAAGGGACTTTAAGGACTTGGGGACCGTGGCCGAGCGTCTGGCTTCGGGGCCGGACGCGGTCCGAGCCCTGCGCTTCGCCCTCCAGGAGGAGGCGCTTCCCGGCGGGGTGCGCTTCACCGGAGCGGAACTGCACGTCGATCCCAAGGCCGGCACCCCGCCTTTCGACGCGGGCGATGAGGCGGTGGTGAGCCTGGCGTACTGGATCGAGGGGCTCCCGCCCCGGGGCTCCGTCGAAGTCTCCGAAGCCGGATTCCTCGATGAGGGGCAGCGGGGGCTCTCGGATGTCCGCGTGGAGACGCGCAAGCGCTCCAGCCCCGGGCCCCACACCGTGTCCTTTCCCGTCAAGCTCCGCTCTCCGGGCAAGAAGCTCTACCGCTTCATCCTTTCCGGCTCGGACGGCTCCTCGACCAGGCGGGAGGCGGCCGTGGAGGTGACGCCCCGCTACGAGGGATCCCTCTCCCAGGCGGGGAAGGCCGAGGCTTCGGCGCAGGCCTGCCGCATGGAGGAGGCTCTGGCGGGTTTCGAGACCCTCCAAGAGGAGGTGAAGCTCCTCTCCGACAAGCCCCAATTCAAGGCCATGCTGGCGTGGCTCAAGCCCGGCGCCAAGAAGGCCGGCGAGCAGAAAGAGCAGGCGCTCCAGCTCCACGGGCTCATCGACGGGGTGCGCCTCTTCGCCTCCAAGGAGCACTGCGATTTCAAGCCCGAGCGCGCGCGCCGGGCGCTGGCCCTGCTCGACGCGCTCCCCCCGGGCTGCGACCTGGTCCCGATGGGGGCCGCCGAAGAAGGAGCCTCGCCCTCGCCGCCGATGCGAAAAGGCATCGAGGAGCTCCTGGCCCAGACCGAGCGGAGGAAGGCGAACCAAGAGGCGTTCCGCGCGGGGATCGCGGCGGCGCGCGGACTCGAATCCCGCTGCTCCCATGAGGAAGCGGCCTCGCTCTACGCCGCCTCCCTGGCTTTGCTCGACTCCGACCCCGAGGCGCGCTGCGGAGCCTGGGAAGCGGAATACACCGCGGTGCGCTTAAACGACCTTCCGCGGACGAGCTCCGCGAAAGCGATCGCCGACGAGCTCGCCCGGACCCGGGAGGACGCGGCGAAGGCCTCCTCCGAGGGGGACCACGCCCGGGCGCTCTCCCTCTTGAACCCGATGATCGCCCGCATCGACACGATGCCGGGCCGGGTCTGCTACCAGACCCAGCGCAAGGACGCCCAGGAGCTTTCCCAGGCCGCCGGCCTGAGCCTCACTCCGGAGGACCCGGCGCGCGCGGTCTCGGCGCTTCCCAAAGACGACATGGGGGACGCCCTCGCCGCCGTGGTCTCGGAGCGCAAGCGGCTCGAAGGGGAATTAGAGCGCAGGCTCGAGCGCGAAAGGCTGAAGGAATCTCCGAGCTCCCTCTCCGGGTCGGAGGAGGGCCCCGCCCAAGCCGCACCCCCCGCCTCGGCGGAGGACGCACCCGCCCCGAAGCCCGTGAAGAAGCCCTTGCGCAAGCCCTCTTTCGGAGGACGCCGATGAGAGCGACCATGACCGCGCGAAGCGCGCTCGTTTGCCTCCTCCTGGCCGCGGCGCCGGTCCTCTCCCTCCCGCGCGCGGACGCCCGCCCGAGCCGGAAGTCCCGGCCGGCGGCCCTCACGTCCAAGCCGAGACCCGCGGCCCGGAGGGCCTCCCCGGCCGGGGCCGGCTCGGCGGATATCCCCTCC
>CAYWAR010000382.1:0-2743 GCA_964455765.1 uncultured Elusimicrobia bacterium | reverse complement strand
TGCTCCGGTGTCCGCCCGGGGGGGGGGGGGCGCCCCGCCCCGCCCCGGCGGCCCTCTCGCGCGCATGCCGTTGGCCGTAGCGCACGCTCAGGGCCGTGCAGCGCCAGCCCCGGAACCGGGCCCAGTAGAGGCAAGTGGCCGAGTCGAGCCCTCCGGAGAGGAGGACCACGGCTTCCTTCACGAGCGGACCACCGCCTCGATCTCTACCTTGGCGCCCTTGGGCAGGGCGCTCACCTGCACGGTGGCGCGCGCCGGGGCGGGGTCCGGGAAGAAGCGGGCATACACCGCGTTCATCTCCGCGAAGGCGGAGAGGTCGGTGAGGTAAACCGTGGTCTTGAGCACGTCCTTGAACCCGCAGCCGGCTTCCTCGAGTATCGCGCCGAGATTCTTTAAGACCTGCTCGGTCTGCTCCGCGACCCCTCCGGGTACGATGTCCCCGCTCCGAGGATCGGCCGGGATCTGCCCGGAGACGAACAGGAACCCCCCGCAGCGCACGGCTTGCGAATAGGGCCCGATGGCCGCCGGCGCGCCCAAAGCGCGCACCGCTTCCTTTTTCTTCCTCATGAAGAGCTTCCTCCCCATCCAATAGATGAAGACGGGGAATCCCAACACCCACGCCAAGGCGAGCGCGCGCCGCAGGGCTCCTCCCCCGCGGCGCGGAGTCTGGGCGGGCGGGGAAGCCGCCTTCACCGGCTCGGGCTCGGGGCGTCCCGCGGCCACATAGCCCTCAACGGCCCGGCCGAGCTCCTGGGCGCCCGTCCGCACCTCGGGCTTGGCGTCCTTCTTTCCCCGCCGCACCGCGGCCTCGAGGTCCTTGAGGCGGGCATCCGAGAGAGCCGTCTTGGGCAAGGCCGCGAAAGAGACCAGGGCCCGGAAGGCGTTCACCCGGACCTCCGGGGCCTGGTCGCGGCTCGCTTCCACGAGCGCGTCGAAGGCGGCCCCGTCGCCGTGCTTGAGGAGGCGGTTCTCCAGGGAACGGACTATCCAGAAGCGCTCGTCCTTGCCCTTGGAGCTCTTATAGAGCCCGATGAGCCGGCGCGCGGCCGAAGGCGAGGGGTCGGCCTCCAGGCGCTGAAGGCCGTCGTCTGCGGCCTCCGGCGGCGCGGCTTGGGACCAGGACGCCGAGACGCAGAACAGGGCGGCCGCGAGGGACCGTCGCCTCATGACCCTCCCATCACCGCGGCCAATAGACGCTCGTTGGTCGGGTGCTTGCGGGTGAGCTCGATCATCGTCTTGGTGGCTTCCAGGTCCGAGAGCCCGGCGAGCATCCGCCTGAGCTTGTAGACGCCCTGGAGCGTCGCCTCGGGAAACAGCATCTCCTCGCGCCGCGTCCCGGAGTTCTTGACATGCACCGCGGGGAAGAGGCGCGCCTCGGCCGCGGGACGGAAGAGCACCAGCTCCATGTTGCCCGTGCCCTTGAACTCGTTGAAGATGACCTCGTCCATGCGGCTTCCCGTGTCCACCAGGATGGTCGCCAGGATCGTGATCGAACCCCCTTCCTCGAGCTTGCGCGCCGCGCCGAAGAAGCGGCGGGGCCACTCCATGGCGCGGGTGTCGAGGCCCCCGGTCATGGTCTTGTTCCCGGTGGCGGCCGTGTTGTGGGCCCGCGAGAGGCGCGTGAGCGAGTCGAGGACGATGAGCACGTCCTTGCCCGCCCCGGCCTCGGCGATGGCCCGCTGATAGACGGTATCGGCCATGCTGATGTGGTCCTGGAAGGGACGGTCGTTGGAGGAGGCGAACATCTCCGCGGTCACCGAGCGGCGGAAGTCGGTCACCTCCTCAGGCCGCTCGTCGACCAAGACGCAGTAGACCTTGAGCGCCGGATCCGTCGCGGCCGCGGCGAGGCAGAACTGCTTGAGGAAGGTGGTCTTGCCCACCTTGGGCGGCGAAACGATGAGCCCGCGCGTTCCTTTCCCGATGGGGCAGAGCAGGTCCACCATGCGCATGGAGGGCTCCTTGGACCCGTTCTCGAAACGGATCCACTCGAAGGGAGTCAGGGGGGTCTTCTCCAGGAATATCCGCTCGGCCTCGGAGCGGCGCGGCGGCTGCGGCGTCCTGTCCTGCCGCGGGGGCCGCCTGTCGCCGCCTCCTCCTTGACCTCTATCATGCTGGCCATGCCGGTGACGGGGTCTGAATCTCATTGTCTATCTCCCTGGGGCCGCGCCGCGGCTCCCTCCTGCGTCCATCTGGGGCGTCTCCAACTCTTGCGGAACTCTTCCAAGGAAGAGGATTGCGCCCTGTGCCTGTCCTCTCTCGCGTCGTAGAAGAGCACGAAATCGAGCTGCTGGGCGTCGGCGCCGAATTCGGCGTCGAATTTCCGGGCCACGTCGTTGGCCGACATGGAGCGCCGGCCGAGCGTCTGCGCCAAGGGCCAGCGCAGGCTTCCCTCCGGCGGGGAGCGATACGCGGCCGTGAGCAGTTCCGGGGCGGCGAGGGCCGAGCCCTCGTCGAAATCCAGCGAAAAGTCATAGGGCTTGCCCAGCAGGCGGAAGGCCCGGCGCAGGGACTCCTCCTTCTCCCGCGCGGCGATCCTCGGCCGAGAGAAACCGGTTTCGGCTGCTCATCGCAAGGCCGTCCGGCTCGCGCACCGTGGGACACATCGCGATCTCGACGGGAATCCACAGATCGCGCACGACCCTTCGTACGATCTGAAGCTGCTGGTAGGCCTTCTGTCCGAAGAACGCGATGTCGGGTCGCAGCAGGTTCAGGAGCTTCACGACCACGGTGGCGACCCCTCGGAAAT
>CAYWAR010000381.1:0-2757 GCA_964455765.1 uncultured Elusimicrobia bacterium | reverse complement strand
TGGGGCAAGGTGCATTTCTGGGGCTCGGTCGTCTGCATGAACGGCATCTTCTTCCCCATGTTCATCCAGGGCCTGGCCGGGGTCTCGCGCCGCCTGCACGATCCCACCATCCAGGCTCACAACCTCTCCACCCAGCCGATGAACGTCGTCTCCTCGGTCTCGGCCTGGCTCCTCTTCCTCTTCCAGCTTCCCTTCATCTGGAACCTGTTCCACAGCATGTTCCGCGGGGAGAAGACCGAGGAGAATCCCTGGAAGGCGACCACGCTCGAATGGGCCTGCCCCTCGCCTCCGCCGCACGGCAACTTCGCCTCTCCCCCCCGGGTCCACCGGGGCCCGTATGAATATTCCCAGCCGGGCGCTCCCTCGGATTGGACGCCCCAGCACGCGGAAGAGAGGGCGTCATGAGCGCGGCCTCCCACGCCGGCCCCGCCGAGGAGGGCTCCACCGGGATCCCCAACGGCAAACTCGGGACCTGGCTCTTCCTGGCCTCGGAGATCATGCTCTTCTCGACCCTCTTCACCACCTACATCGTCCTGCGCACCGCCTCCCCCTCCTGGCCGCGCGGCTGGGAGGTATTGAACGTGCCCCTGGCCACGCTCAACACCTTCATCCTCATCGCCTCCAGCGTGACCATTCTCCTGGCCTATGTGAGGGCGCTCGAGCGCGACAGGGCGGGTTTCCGCGCGTTCATGGCCGCCACGATCGCGCTGGGCTTCGCCTTCCTTTGCGTCAAGGGCTTCGAGTACGGGGCCAAGTTCAGCCACGGGCATTGGCCCCGGACGAGCATCTTCTACGCGGTCTATTTCACGCTGACCGGCCTGCACATGCTCCATGTCATCGGCGGGATGCTTTGGAACTCGGGCCTGCTTCTCTGGGGGAGCGGGGAGGGTTTCGATGACCCGCTCTTCACCGGCCGCATCGAATATGCCGGACTCTATTGGCATTTCGTCGACATAGTCTGGATATTCCTCTTCCCCGCCCTCTATCTATTATGACCGCCGACAAGCCTATCGACGTGCGGCCTTACCTGCTCGTCTTCGGGGCTCTCCTGGTCCTGACCGTGGTCACCGTCTTGATATCCTATGTTCATCTGGCCCCCGGTCCCGCCATTCTGATAGGATTGGCGATAGCCTCGGTGAAGGCGGCTCTGGTGGCGGCCTTCTTCATGCATCTCAAGGGGGAAAAAGCGCTGATCTACGGACTCTTGAGCCTGGCGGCCTTTTTCGTGCTCTTCTTGTTCCTCCTGCCGTTCCTGGATATGCGGTGGATCGAGCCGCTCCAGGTGCACGCCGCTCCGGCTCCGGAGGTTTCCGCCCATGCCGTCCCTTAAGCAGTTCCACGCCGTTTTCATCGTATCCGCCGAGGGACTCACGGCCTTTCTTGCGTATTGGGCGGCCCGAAGATACCTGGCCGACGGCGGCGCCGGCGACCTTTCTTTGGCCCTGGTCTCCTTCGTCTGGTTCGCGGCGGGCGCGGGGTATATGCGCTGGTTCTTCGCTCATGACTAGCGCCGCGATCCTTCTGCTCTTCGCCTCGGCCGGCGTCCGGCAGGCGCAGGCCTGCGCGGTCTGCTTCGGAGCCGGGGAAGGGAACCAGGGGATCATCAGCGGGCTGACCTGGGGGATCGTCGTCCTTCTCGGGGCCACGGGACTTCTTCTGGGCTCCCTCATCCTGGCCGTGCGGCGCATGGAAGCCCACAAGAGCGCACACGACGCGACATGACCCTCCATCGCTTCGCCTCTCTCTGCGCCGGGTCCGCTTTTTTCCTGCTGATCGCCGGGGCCATGGTCACCTCGACGGGCTCCGGGTTGGCCGTCCCGGACTGGCCGCTCTCCTACGGGCAGGTTTTCCCCCCCATGAAAGGAGGGGTCTTCTTCGAGCACGGCCACCGGGTGATCGCCTTCTTCGTCGCCCTCATGACCGGGATATTGGTCTTTTGGGTCTGGGCCCGCGAGAGTCGCCGGTGGGTGCGGACCCTGGCCGCGGCCGCCGCCGCGGGCATCCTCCTTCAGGCTCTTTTGGGCGGCCTCACGGTGCTCTACGGCCTCCCCAAGACCGTCTCCATCGCTCATGCCTGCCTGGGCCAGACCGTCTTCTGCCTGCTCGTGGCCATCGCCCATGCCACTGCGTCGCCGCCGGATGCGCCGTCTCGGCCTTCGGAGGGACCCGGGTCCCTGGGCCGGCTTTGGGTCGCCGGCGCGGCCGCCGTCGCCCTGCTCTTCGTCCAACTGGTCCTGGGCGCCTCGTTGAGGCACACCGGGAAGGGGCTCATCCCCCATCTCCTCGGGGCCGTCGCGGTTTTCGCGGCCGTGGCCTGGACCGCCTATGAGGCCTACTCCTCCGATGGCGCGCGGCCGGGCCTCCTCCGGCCGGCGGCCGTGCTTCTCCTCCTTCTGCCCGTGCAGTTCCTGCTGGGGCTGGCCGCCCTGACCGTCCGTTCTCATCGTGTCGCGGCCCTCAGTTGGCCCACCGCCCTGACCGCCGCCCATCTGGCCTGCGGCGCGGCCTTGCTCGCTCTGGCCGTGCTCTGGACTCTGAACGCCGCGCCGAGGTTCTTGGAGAGGCCCCGGGAAACGGCATGAGGGACTTTCTCGAGTTGGCCAAGCCCCGCATCGCCCTGATGTCCGCGCTCACGGCGCTGGCCGGGTACTGGCTGGCCGGGGGCAGGGATTGGGCCCAGGCCGCATGGCTGGCCGCTGGGACTCTGCTGGCCGCTTGTTCGACGGGAACGCTGAACCAATGCCTGGAGGTCGGCCC
>CAYWAR010000380.1:0-2758 GCA_964455765.1 uncultured Elusimicrobia bacterium | reverse complement strand
TTTCCCCCGCTGAAAGATTCCCGGCCCCGGCGCGTCCAGCCCTTGCCCGCTTAAATCGCCTTGAATCTTGGGAGGTTTTATAGTTACAATTTGTTCAGGATAGTGAACAAATTGTATTTTAATAAAAAAATATTTATTTAATAAATATTATTTTATGACATTTAAGCGCAAAACGATCCTTTCCCCGCTTGGGGAGAACCTTGCCCGACCGGTCCATATACTCCAAATACTCGTAGGACCGCGGCAAGTGGGCAAGACCACGGCGGTCCATCAGTTTCTGGAAAGATGGCCGGACCCAAAGCATTATGCGACCGCAGATCAACTCACGCCCCCGGACGCCCGCTGGTTGGCTCAGACTTGGCGCAAGGCCAGGAAGCTCTCCGGGAGCAGGCCCCTCTTGGTCGTTGATGAGATTCAGAAAGTCACGCGCTGGAGCGAGGCGGTGAAGATGCTCCACGATGAAGACGTCAGGGCCAAGAGGCCTCTCCGGGTCATCTTATTGGGCTCCTCCGCCCTGCTCCTTCAACGCGGGATGCAGGAGAGCTTGACGGGGCGCTTCCAGCTCATTGACTGTCCGCATTGGAGCTACCCGGAGTGCCGCCGAGCGTTCGGCTGGGATCTCGACAGGTTTCTATTTTATGGCGGCTATCCCGGAGCGGTTCCTTTCATCGGGGAGTTCGAAACCTGGAAAGATTACATCCAAAACTCCCTGCTGGAAACCGTCATCGGACGCGATATCCACTCCGTGCATCGAATCCATCAGCCGGCTTTGTTCCGGCAGACTTTGGCCCTGGCCTGCCGGCATCCGGCGGAGATCATCAGCCTCCAAAAGCTGCTTGGCCAACTGCAGGATCGCGGAAGCATCAATACCTTGGCCAACTATCTGGAACTGATCGCAGGAGCTTTCCTGGTCGAGCCCATCCGCAAATACAGCTCCCGCGCCATCCGCGTGCGCGCCTCCAGCCCCAAATTGATCGCCCGCAACAACGCCATCGTTACGGCGCTGCGCGGCGTGCCTTTTGAAGAGACGATCGGCGACCGTCCTTTTTACGGCCGCCTCGTGGAAAACGCCGTGGGCGCGGCGCTCCTCAATGCCGGGGAGGCCGTCTTCTATTGGTCCGACAGGGACAAGGAGCTTGATTTCGTCGTTCAGCGCGGAAATGACCTATTGGCGATCGAAGTCAAGACCGGATACAAGCGCGCGACAGAGGGCTTAAAAACATTCCAGCATCGCTATCCTGGAGCAAGACCGGTGCATATCGGCGGCGCCCATGCCGATCTTTCCGTGGAGCAATTCTTGGAATCCGGATTGTAAGAAGCGGCGGTTTCACGATCCGGTCCGCAATACCCCATGAAGTCATGTACGGATAAACCTACAAAAAAGTTCCCTTTGTAATCGGCGCATTAAGCGGACTCAAGCAGACGAATATATAATTAATACTGGAATTTAAATCATTTCTTTGAGGTCGCAATCTGCGACCTCAAAGAAAATATGTTGAGCGCAGAAAGCACATGGAAGGTTCCCGACCCGCGGATATCGATCCGATTGTGGTAGAGGAAGGGGATTTTCTGGTACCATGGGGCATCCCTGACCTCGGAAAACATCCCATGGCCAAGAAACCCCAGCCGGCCGACAACATACTCCCCACGGTGCTGCTCCTCGCGCTTCCCGCCTCCGGAAAATCCGAGGTGCGGCGCTACCTCAAGCATCTCCCGGCCAAGACCGCGGCCTCCGACTTCCATCTGGGCCCCACGGTCCAGCTCGACGATTTCCCATACGTGCACATCATGCGCCGCGTAGACGACGAGCTGGCCGCGCTCGGACAGGAGAGGCTCTTCTTCCACTCCCCCGATAGGCCCTTCCGGAACAACTGGGACTGGGGCACGCTCAACTATCTGCTCAACGAGGACTACGCCTACCTGACCGGAACGAAGCCGGCCAAGGCCGCCTCGGCCGCCGAATGGCTCCTGGACCGCATGGACGCCGCCGCCTCCAAGGCCGGCATCCAGGCCCGCCTCTCCACGCTCGACGCCGCGGCGCGCAGGCGGGTGGCCAAGGCCCTGGAGGGTGAGGCCGCGGACATCCGCAAGGAGAGGACCGAGGGCCTCCCCACGACCCTGGAGGGGAAGACCCTGGTCATCGAGTTCGCGCGGGGCGGCCCGCAGGGGGCCAAGATGCCCCTGCCCGCGCCTTTGGGCTATGAGTACTCCGTGGCCTGCCTATCCGACGAGATACTGGCCAAGGCCTCCATCCTCTACGTGTGGGTCAGCCCGGAGGAGTCGCGGCGCAAGAACCAGGCGCGCACCGACCCCAACGACCCGGGCTCGATCCTGCACCACGGCGTGCCCCTGGAGGTCATGCTCAATGATTACGGCTGCGACGACATGGACTGGCTGGAGAGCCGCGCCGAGCGCAAGGGGGCACTGAGCATCCGGGCGGGCTCGAAGACCCATCACATTCCCATCGCGCGTTTCGACAACCGCGTGGACAAGACGAGCTTCCTGAGAGCCGAGCCCAAGGACTGGAAGCCTCGGGATGTGAAGGCCGTGCATGACGGGCTCAAGGCCGGACTGGATTCGCTCGCCGAAAGGGGGACCGCGTATGCCTGAACTGAGACAGAACATCGCCACCAAGGAATGGGTCATCATCGCCAAGGAGCGCGCCATCAGGCCGCACGACTTCAAGGCCAAGAAAGCCCCCGATATCGCGGCCCCGAAGAAGGATCCCGAGTGCCCCTTCTGCCCGGGCAACGAGAAG
>CAYWAR010000379.1:0-2809 GCA_964455765.1 uncultured Elusimicrobia bacterium | reverse complement strand
TCCCAGCGGCAGTATCTCATGGTGGCCTCCTGCCTGGGCAAGCTCGCCGGACCCGTCCGGGAGATGAGGGATAAGAACGCCTCCCCGCCCGTTCCCATCAAGGGCAGCTTCATCGACAGCGACGAGGCGGTCGGCGGCGCGCTGGACGCGGGCCTGCCCGAGGCGAGGGGGAAGCGCCCCTTCTCCCTCAAGCTCTCCGTGCTGGAGGACCCGGAGTACCCGAGAAAACCGGTCCTATGGACGGTGGGCGCGGGCGGAAAGAACATGCGCTTGGACGCCGTTCACGGCGGGACGCTCGATCCCTCCCGCTACGGCGTGGACCTGGAAGCCGCGGCCGAGCGGCGGGAGAAGCCCCTCCAGGAACGACGCCTGGCCGCGCGTCCCAAGAAGAAGGGCGTCTACACCGCCCTCGCCGACATGGACAAAGTAGAGCGCTTCGCGCAGGACAAGCTGCGGGGTTCCAAGCTCATGGCCGTGGAAGGCTTCGCGGACGCGTGGGGCAATTCCCCCTGCACGAGCCCCAGCGACGGCTGGTCCTTCTACTACCATCATCCCAAACGGGACGATTTCGCCGTGGTCTTCGCGTGCCGGGGAGAGGTGGGGATGGGTCCGCCGGCCACGGTCCCGGTGGATCCCTCCATCCACCTGCCGCTCTCCGGCAAAGCGGTCGACAGCGGGGCCGTCCTCGACGAGCTGATCCGCCGGCGCGACGGCGTCATGAACGAGGGGATGGGCCGCACCTTCTCCCGCATCGGGACTCTGCGCCTGGTGCGTTTCCGCGAGCCTCCCTTTTCCGGAGCGCGGACCGCCGAGTTCTGGGTCCTGGGCATCGGGATGTCCCAGTACACCTTCGAAGCTTCCGGCGGAAGGCTCGTGCGCGCCAAGGATTGACGCTCGCCGCATGGCCATCTTTGCTAGAATAAGGCATACGCGAATGTAAGGGAGGATGAGTCATGGCTCAAAAGCCGGCGCCCAAGAAGAAGATCTCGGTCCTGATCGCGGACGATCAGACGCTGTTCCGGGAGGGGATCAAGGACCTGCTCGAGACGGAGAAGGAGATCGCGGTCGTCGGAGAGGCCGTGGACGGGGTCGAGGTGATCCGTCAGGCCAAGAAGCTCAAGCCGGACGTCATCCTCATGGACATCAAGCTCCCTCAGCTCGACGGGATCTCCGCGACCCGGCAGATCCGAAAGGAGTGTCCGGACACCAACATCCTCATCCTCTCCGCCTACGAGGATGAGACGCACGTGCTCGAGGCCATCTCGGCCGGGGCCAACGGCTACCTCTCCAAGATGCTCCCCGCCACCGAGCTCATCCGCGCCCTCAAGACCTTCGCCTCCGACGGGGTGATGATCCCGCAGAGCGTCATGGGCAAGCTCCTCGAGGGCCTCCGCTCCAAGGCTCCGGGCTCGGAGTCCGCCCCCGCCTCGCTGACCGCCACCGAGGTCAAGGTGCTTTCCGCGCTGGGCACGGGGCTCTCCAACAAGGAGATCGCCGCCTCCTTGGAGTGCAGCGTCAAGACCGTGAAGAACCATCTCAACAGCATCTTCCAGAAGCTCGGGGTGAGCAATCGGACGGAAGCCGTCGTGCGCGGGATCGAGTCCGGCCTGATCTCCGCCGAGGAGGCGGTCCAGTCGCGGTCATGACCGAACTAAAGGAGTGGAGGCGTCTGCTCGGCGCGGCCCGCTACTCGGAGCTCAAGACGCGCTTGAGCCGAGGCGGGCCCCCCGGAGCCGAGGGGTGGAAAGAGCTGGGCCCCATCGAGAAGCTCACCCTCTTCAAGCTCATGGCACCCCGGCGCGCCCTGGCCTTCTACGGGAGCCTGGACTTCCGCGAGAAATACTTCCTCCTCTGCGGCTACGACCTCGGGGCGCTCGCGCCGGTGCTCGAGGACCTCGAACCCAAGCGCCGCCGCCTTTTCCGCGAATTCCCTCCCGGCACCTATGACCGCATGCTGAGGAGCCTCTTGGGCTCGGAGGTGGAGTTCAAGCTGTCTTTCAAGGCCAATTGAGCCCGGCGCGCGGCCGCATCGTCGTCACCGCCGCGCTCGTCCTGCGGCGCAGCGTCTTCCGGGAGGCGGATCGCCTCTGCCATCTGTTCACGCGGGACTACGGCAAGCTCCGGGTGCGATTCGCGAGCGTCAACAGGCCCCTGGGGAAGCTCAAGGCCCTCTCGGAGCCGATGGTGCGGGGCGAATACCGCCTGCATCTGCGCGAGGGGGCCGAGAACGCGCTCTGCATCGGGGGGGCCCTCTCCTCCGTGCACCCCGGTCTTCGGGCCGGCTTGGAGGGCCTCCTGAGGGGGTTGGAACTCTGCGAGATGCTCGACCGCCTCACCCCCCTGCGCCAGCCCAGCGAGCGGAAGTTCGCGCTCATCGTGGAGGCCTTGGAGGCGCTGGAGCGGACGCGCGGCGCGCCGGAGGGGTCCTGGGTCTCGATCGCTTTCGGCCTGAGACTGCTTGAAGCCGCGGGTTTCGGGGCCTTCTCCCTGCACGTCTCTCGGGAGAACCGCCCGCTCTGGGAGACGCTCCACGCCGGCTCCTGGGAGGAGGTCGCGGCCTTGCCCGAGGACGAGGACCGCAGGTCCAGGCTGGAGGGCTATCTGCAGCGCGGCATGGAGCGGGCCATCGAGGCGCCCCTGCGCGCGCCGCGGCTAAGGAAGATTCTGACATGAGAAAGGAAGCGCTTGGTGAAACGGCAGAAAGTCCCGACAACGGGCATCCTCCCGCGGGGAGGATGTCGGCATGAACTTCCAAGAACTGATCATGAAGCTGGAGGGGTTCTGGGCCCGGGAGGGCTGTCTCATCGTC
>CAYWAR010000378.1:0-2814 GCA_964455765.1 uncultured Elusimicrobia bacterium | reverse complement strand
CGAGCCCATACTCCGGCGGTGCATGGACCTGCTGCCCGCCGGGCCGCAGGGGCCCGAGGCCGTCTCCGCCCGCCGGATCGTGGCCGACCATCTCCGCGGAGCCGTGATGCTGGCCTCCGAGGGCCTCATCCCCTCCAACGTCGAGCGGGGCTATGTCCTGCGCCGCCTCATCCGCCGCGCGTCCCGCTACGGACGCCTCCTGGGCGCGCGGGAGCCCTTCCTGCACGCGCTCTCCTCCGCGGTCTTCGACCTCTACGCGCGGCCCTACCCGGAGCTCAAGAACGGGCGCGCGCAGGTGGAGCAGACCCTGCAGGCCGAGGAGGAGCGCTTCCTGGAGACCCTGGAGAAAGGCGAGCGCGAACTCTCGGAGCTCCTCGCCCCGGGACCCAAGGTCCTCTCCGGCGCGCAGGCCTTCAAGCTCCACGACACCTTCGGCTTCCCCCTCGAGCTCACCCGCGAGATCGCAGGCCGCCGGGGCGTGAGCGTCGACGAGGAGGGCTTCGCTAAGGCCCAGGCCTCGGCGGCCGTGACCGCGCGCGCGGGCTGGAAGGGCTCCGGGGAGACGGCCACGGCCCGCTACGACGCCGCGCTTGCCGCCCACCCCGGCATGCGCACCGAGTTCCAGGGCTATTCCAAGACCCGCTGCGCGACCCGCATCTCCCTCATCCTGCGCCCCGGGCAGGCCCCCGGGGCCGAGGAAGGAGAACTGCGCCCCGGCGACGAAGGGGAGGTCGTCCTGGCCAAGACGCCTTTCTATCCCGAGGGAGGCGGACAGGTCGGAGACCGGGGCCTCATCCTCGACGACGTCAACGAGAAGAAAGTCCTCGCCGAAGTGCTCGACACCCACCGTCCCCGCCCCGACCTCATCGTGCACCGGGTCACGGCGAAAGTCACCCTGCGGGCCAATATGCCGGTGATGGCCGTCGTGGACGCGGAGCGGCGGCGCACCACCGCCTTCCACCACACGGCCACGCACCTGCTCAACGAGGCCCTGCGCCGCGTCCTGGGCCCCTCCGTCCGCCAGGCCGGGTCGCTGGTGGCGCCCGACCGCCTGCGCTTCGACTTCACCTGGGCCAAGCCGCTGACCCCGGAGCAGACCGCGGAGGTCGAGCGCATCGCCAACGAGGCGATCGCCGCCGACCTGCCCGTCTCGCCCCAGGAACGCCCCGCCGCCGAGGCCAAGACGCTCAAGCCCATCACGCTCCTGGGGGAGAACTACGGGGCAAAACCCCGCTTCCTCCTCATCGGCGCGAAAGCCTGGGACGACCCCATGGACCGCTTCAGCCTGGAGCTCTGCGGCGGGACCCATGTCTCGCGCACCGGCGAGATCAAATGCCTGCGCATCATCAAGGAGAGCGCCGTGGCCGCCGGCATCCGGCGCATCGAGGCCGTGGCCGGCCCCGCCCTCGAACAGCTCGCCAAGGCCGAGGATTTCGACCTCCGCCGGCAGCTCAAGGACGCCATCGAGCGCTACATCATCATCACCTCGAAGATCCAATCCGTCAGCGGACTGCCCTACCGCAACGTGGTGCGCAACATCCCGGACGCGAACACCGGCCCCCTGGAGGAGGTCCGCAAGGCCCTCGGGGTGATGAAGGAGATCGAGAAGATCATCAAGGCCGAGCTCGACGAGGCCAAGAAGGCCAAGCTCGCCCAGGAGGCCAAGGTGGGCCAGGTCGTGCTCCAGGTGGGGACCGTGCGCCTGCCGGCCCAGAAATTCAGCCAAGCCGAGCTCCAGACTCTGCGCTCCCTATCCGACCAGATGCGCCGGGAATCCGGCGGAGTCGTCTTCCTGGGCTCCGCCGAGAACAACCGCCTCTCCTTCGTCGTCAGCGTGACCCAGGACCTCGTCGGCAAAGGCATCGACGCCTCCCGCATCGCCCACGAGGTCGCCGCCCTTCAGAAAGGGAAAGCCGGCGGGCGTCCGGATTTCGCCCAGGGCGGCGGACCCGACACCGACTGGCAGGAGCTCCTCGAGAAGGTCAAGGACGTCCTGCGCTCTTCCCAGGGATGAAGCCAGGTCCCCGGCCCGCGCGCGCCTCCAGGACCCAGCTCTCCGACCTCATGGCCCCGCCGGACACCAACGCCCAGGGCACGGTGTTCGGAGGGAAGGTCCTGCAGATGGTCGACAAGGCCGCCGCCGTGTGCGCGATGCGCCACGCGGGCAAGCCCTGCGTCACCGTGGCCATGGAGCGGGTGGAATTCCTGGTGCCCATCCTGGCCGGGGATTTCGTGATCGCCGAGGCCCGCCTAAACCACGCGGGGCGCACCTCGATGGAAGTGGGCGTGGAGGTCTACGCGGAGAACATCAAGACCCTGCGGAGGCGGCACGCCAATTCCTGCCTCGTGACCATGGTGGCCGTCGACGAGAAAGGCAGGCCCTCCCCCGTCCCCCCCCTCCTGCTGGAGACCCCCGAGGACAAGACGCTCTGTACCCAGGCCGAGGAGCGCCGTCTCGGCCGAAACCGCGACAAACGCTGACGCGTTTCTCGCGGTTTCGGGATCGTTGAACTAATCCCAGCCGCCGAAGCCGCCCTCGCCCAGGACCGCGGGCGTGCGGATGCCTTCGCTCTTGGGCCTGCGCTCGTGCATCTGCGCGGCCAGGACGAGCCCCACCAGAGCCGTCCCCTCCGCGCCGAACTCCGGGGAGACCCTTCCCGAGACCGTGTAGTCCGCGTTCCCGTTGGGGGAGAGGGTCAGATTCGCCCCTCGGGCGGAGAGGGTGTAATAGGGAGGGAAGCGAGGATCGTCGGTGCGGCCGTTGGCGTACAGAGTGAAGTCGATGCGCCGCGCCGGGGCGCCGCCGCGTCCGTG
>CAYWAR010000377.1:0-2837 GCA_964455765.1 uncultured Elusimicrobia bacterium | reverse complement strand
GGGAGCCGCTCCAGCCGGCCCGCCTCCAGCGCCCACCATAGAAGGAGAAAGAAGAGGGCGGAGGCGTTCTCGGGCCGGAGATCGTTGGCCGTGACCGTGCCCAGGGCCCAGGCGAAGACGGCCGCGGCCCGCCCCAGGCTCGGCACTCCATATAGGGAAAGGATGACCCAAAGAAGGGCCGCACAGGCCGAGAAGAGGGCGACCTTGAGCGTCCAGAGCCCGGCCATGGAGCCCGCTTGGAAGACCGCGTGCCATGCCAGTTGTATGAGCCACTCGAAATCCGACCAGGATCTCCCCGTCATCGTGAAAGAGAGCCAATCGGCCCGAGGCAGGGCCCCGTGCTCCATCATCCAGCGGGCGGAGCTCAGGTGCCAGAAGAGGTCGGGGTTGGTCAGTGGGATGCAGAAGCAGGCCGCGGCGCAGGAAAGCAGGAGGAGCGTCGCCCCGGCCCGCGGTCTGTCCCCGAAGGCCGGGGTCATGGGGGGATTAACGGCTGGGACGGACGGTTTTTCCGGATCGGATGCAGCGGGTGGAGACGTAGGCGGTCTGGGTGCGGCCGTCGACGACCATCTTCTGCTTCTGAAGGTTGGGCCGGAAGACGCGCTTGGTCGCCCGGTGGGAGTGGCTGTAGCTGTTCCCGGCGACCGGTCCCTTTCCGCATACCGTGCATTGATAAGCCATAGGAACCCCATCGTACCAAATCCTTCCGCTCCGAGTCTACGAGGCGTAAAAATATTAGAATACGCGCAGGACCGCCGCGGGACGGACGCCGGATACGGGAGGAGCGCCATGGGATCCAAGAACCTCGACAGCTTCAAATCTTTCGGGCCGCTCAAGTCGGGAGGCAAGGCCTATAACATCTTCCGCCTGCAAGCCCTCAGCCGTTCCTATGACATCAGCCGCCTCCCCTTCTCCCTGCGCCTGCTCCTGGAGAACCTCCTGCGCCACGAGGACGGGCATTTCGTGCGCGAGGCCGACATCAAGGCCGTGGCCGACTGGGCCAAGAACAAGCCCGGCGACAAGGAAGTCTCCTTCATGCCCGCGCGCGTCCTCATGCAGGATTTCACCGGGGTGCCGGCCGTCGTGGACCTGGCGGCCATGCGCGACGCGATCGGGACCCTGGGCGGCGACGCGGGCCGCATCAATCCGCTCGTCCCCGTGGATCTGGTCATCGACCACTCGGTGCAGGTCGACCGCTACGGCGCCGCGGACGCCCTCGCCTTCAACTCGGCGCTCGAGTTCGAGCGCAACAAGGAGCGCTACGCCTTCCTTAAGTGGGGGCAGAAGGCCTTCTCGAATTTCTCGGTGGTCCCGCCGGACACCGGCATCGTGCACCAGATCAACATCGAGCACATCGCGCGCGTGGTGTGGACGCGGGAGACCCCGGAGGGGACGCTCGCCTATCCGGACACCGTGGTGGGCACCGACTCGCACACGACCATGGTCAACGGGCTCGGCATACTCGGCTGGGGCGTGGGCGGCATCGAGGCCGAGGCCGTGATGCTCGGCCAGCCGGTGGCCATGCTCGTGCCCGAGGTCGTGGGCATGAAGCTCTCCGGCGCGCTCCCGCGCGGCGCGACCGCGACGGACGCGGTGCTCACCGCCGTCCAGCTGCTGCGCAAGAAGGGCGTGGTGGGCAAGTTCGTGGAGTTCTACGGCCCGGGCCTCGATTCTCTCAGCCTGGCCGACCGCGCCACCATCGCCAACATGGCGCCCGAATACGGGGCCACCATGGGTTTCTTCCCGGTCGATTCCAAGACCATCGAGTATCTCGCCATGACCGGCAGGCCGCAGGAACTGCTCCGCCTAGTCGAGGACTACTGCAGGGCCCAGGGCCTCTTCCGGACGGAGGGCGCGCCGGACCCGGTGTTCAGCGACACGCTGTCCCTGGACCTGGGAAGCGTCGTCCCCTCCCTGGCCGGGCCGCGCAGGCCGCAGGACCGCATCGTGCTCTCCGGGGCCAAGGCCGCCTGGGAGAAGGACCTTCCCGAGTTCCTGGCCAAGTCCAAGGAGCCCTCGACCCCCAAGGCGAAGGCCCGGGTCAAGACCGACCGCGGCGAGTTCGATCTTGCGCACGGGAGCGTGGTCATCGCGGCCATCACCTCCTGCACCAACACCTCCAACCCCTCGGTGCTCCTCGGCGCGGGCATATTGGCCAAGAAGGCCGTGGAGAAGGGCCTCTCGGCCAAGCCGTGGGTCAAGACGAGCCTGGCCCCCGGCTCCCAGGTCGTGACCGACTATCTCCAGGACGCGGGACTGCTCCCCTACCTCGAGAAGCTCAACTTCCACGTGGTGGGCTACGGCTGCACCACCTGCATCGGGAACTCGGGCCCCCTGGCCGAGCCCATCGCGGAGGCCGTGACCAAGAACAATCTCGTGGTCGCGGCCGTGCTCTCGGGAAACCGCAACTTCGAGGGACGGGTTAACCCGCATGTGAAGGCCAATTACCTGGCTTCCCCCCTGCTCGTGGTGGCGTACGCGCTGGCCGGACGCATGGACATCGACATCACCCGGGAACCGCTGGGATCGACGCCGGAGGGCAAGCCCGTGACCCTGCAGGAGCTCTGGCCCACCGAGGAAGAGCTTGCCGCGGCTCTGCGCTCGGTCAAGAAGGAGATGTTCGTCAAGCGCTACGCCGAGGCGGGAGAGGGCGACGGGAACTGGCGCTCGCTCAAGGCGGAGCCGAGCGTGGGCTACGCCTGGGATAAGGGCTCCACCTATGTCCGCAAGCCTCCCTACTTCGAGGGTTTCGACGGCAAGCCGCTCGCGCTCAAGGACATCTGCGGCGCGCGCGTCTTGGGCATATTCGGGGATTCGGTGACCACCGACCACATCTC
>CAYWAR010000376.1:0-2848 GCA_964455765.1 uncultured Elusimicrobia bacterium | reverse complement strand
AGGCGGAGGGGGACTCCGCCGCCGTGGCGGCTTTCGTTGGTGAGATGCGCAGGGGGTGCCCGTTCTCCCGGGTGGACGCGCTCGAACGCCGCGACTGCGCCCCCGAGGGTGATGCCGTTTTCGAGATCCGTTGACTAAGAGCGGTTTGCGGGGAAATCCCACGGGGATTTTCCCGCAAACCGCGATAGGAGCGCCAATGCAGCCGACGACCGATTCGACGAGCCAATATTTCAAGGGCATCCAGAAGCTCGCCACCGTGGACCGCGAGGGGATGCACAAGCTCTGGAAAAGGGCCAAGCGGGGGGACAAGCAGTCCAAGACCCGCATCATGGAGTGCAACCTGCGCCTGGTGGTCCCCATCGCCAAGAAATACCATCGCCAGGGCACGGAGTTCCTGGACCTCATCGAGGAAGGCAACCTCGGCCTCATGCATGCCATCGACAAATTCGACCCCTCCAAGGGCTACCGCTTCTCCACCTACGCCTCCTACTGGATCGAGCAGTCCATCCGCCGCGCCGTCGAGGAGCAGTCCAAGACCATCCGCATCCCGCCCCACGCCTGGGAGGCCCTGCGCAAATGGCTGCGCGAATGGGAGAAGATGCACGCCGTCCTGGGGCGGGATCCGACGCTGGCCGAGATGGCCAAGAAGATGCACTGGACCGCGCGCCAGGTGCGCGGGGTCCTGGACGCGGCCGAGGCGGCCAAGGGCATCGGGTCCCTGGAGAACCCCATCGAGAGCGAGGACGACAACTTGACCATGGAGGACATGATCTCCGAGTCCACCTCCCAGTCCCCGGAGAACCTCATCTCCATCCTCAAGCTCCACGACGAGCTCCAGCAGGCCCTCCTCGAGATCGGCGACCGCGAACGCGTCATCCTGGAGCTGCGCCACGGCCTGACCGGGCAATCCCCGATGACGCTCGAGGAGGTGGGCAAGCGCCTCAAGCTCTCGCGCGAGCGCATCCGGCAGATCGAGGAGCGCGCGCTCCTGCGCCTTAGGCGCGTGGCCAACCGCATGGGGCTCATCGAGCTCAACGAGCCCCGGGGCGTGGGCAGCCCGAACCTCCAGCCCGGCTGGCACATCCCCAAGCCGCGCACCGACATCCTCGGGCAGATCATCCCGGAGGGGCGCGTCACCGCGGACCATCCGACCCCCGCTCGGCGCAAGGGGAAGCCGGGGAAACGGCACCGGTGAGCCCCCGGACCCTCGACCTCAAGAGCCTGATCCTCGACGTCCCCGACTTCCCAAAGAAAGGGATCGTCTTCAAGGACATCACGCCCCTGCTGGCCGACGCGGACGCTTTCCGCTCCATGGTCGACGCCCTGGCCGCCCCCTTCGAGGGAACGGGCATACGGCTGGTCGCGGGCATCGAATCCCGGGGTTTCCTCCTGGCCTCGGCCCTCGCCGCGAAGCTGGGCGCGGGCCTGGTCCCCATCCGCAAGAAGGGCAAGCTCCCCCGCAAGACCCTAGCGGCCTCCTACGCCCTGGAGTACGGCTCCGATTCCATCGAAGTCCACGCGGACGCCGCGCCCAAGGGCGCCCCGGTGCTCCTCGTAGACGACGTGCTCGCCACGGGCGGGACGGCGCGCGCCGCCTGCGAACTCCTCGACGCCCTGGGAGCCGACATCCGGGGGCTCTGCTTCCTCATCGAGCTCGACTTCCTCAAGGGCCGCGACAAGCTCCCCGGCCGCCGGCTCCATTCTTTGGTGCATTACTGAATGCCTATCGCCCCGATAGCTCAATGGATAGAGCTACTCCGTCCTAAGGAGAGGATGGGGGTTCGATTCCCTCTCGGGGCATATTTAAGTACAATGAGGACGGCCACTCTATGGGCAAGCAATGGGTCAGGCAGGAAATCAAGCGCAACGAGCTTCAAGAGCTTGTGGATGGCGCTGCGATCTGGGTCAGCAGAAACCGGGGCATCGCCGCCGCCATCGCTGCGGGGGGGGTGGCAGTCGCAGTCGTTGCGGTGATGCTCTTCTATCGCTCCCAGTCCCGTCAAAATATGGCCTGGGACCTTCTCTCTATGGCTGAGGAGGCCGCCTATCAAGGAAAGACCGAATCCGCGCTCAAGCAGCTCAAGGATCTAGACTCTCGATTCCCAGGCTCCAAGGCTTCGGGTTACGGCCTAATCTTCACTGGAGATTTGCTCTATCCCAAGGGACAATATAAGGAAGCCCTGCAAGCCTACAATAAAGTCGTGGAAAACGGCGGGCCCAAAGCCATCCTCCCGTTGGCCCTAGGCGACATGGTCGTGACTCAAGAGGCCTCAGGCCTCTGCCAGCAGGCGGTGCCAACCGCCCAGCGCTTTCTTGAATCCTATGGCGACCATTTCATGGCCCCCCAGGTGCACTCAAGCCTGGCGCGCTGCTTCTTATCCCTTGGTCAAAAGGACCAGGCCCGCACCGCCTTCCAAAAGATTACTCTCCAATACCCGGAGACCTCCTGGGCGCTTTGGGCCAAGAAGCGCCTCGATGCAGTACCGGGTGCGCGCGCGCAGTAGCCCCCTACCACCTTGTGCGCGCGCGCAGTAGCCCCCTACCACCTTGTGCGCGCGCGCAGTAGCCCTACCACCTTCAGACGAAGAGCCCCCACAAAAGACTTCCTGTCCGCGTCACCAAACAACACAAGATGGCAAATCATGTATTTTGGGAACGTGAAATAAATAGTTGACATTAAAAACATATGTTTACTAGAATCACTGCGCTCATGAAGGAAGCTCAGGTTCTGACGGAGCTCCTTAAATAAAACGTAGGCCCCGCGACGCTGTGGGGTATATAAGAGCAAAACGTATCCCTGCCTAGCGCGGGGCTTACGAATAGTCAAGGAGGGTACATAGAGTGACAA
>CAYWAR010000375.1:0-2852 GCA_964455765.1 uncultured Elusimicrobia bacterium | reverse complement strand
ATTCGTCGGCGCCCAACTGGAAGCCCTGGGTCTTCTCCTCCGCCGAGAGGAAGCGCCCGGTCATCATGATGAGGATGACCTCGCGCGACCCCTTGCGCAGGGTCTGGCAGATCTGGAATCCGCTGGAGTCCGGAAGTTGGATGTCCATGATGACGACGTCGGGGCCATGCTTCCGGGCCGTCTCGATGCCGTCCTTCGCCGCGCCCGCCTGGAGGCATTCATAGCCCTCCATCTCGAGGACCTCGGCGAGGCTCTCGCGCAGATGGGCGTCGTCGTCGATGATGAGGAGTTTCGTCGCTTTCTCGGTCATTACACCTCCGACCCGGGCGGGACCAGCTTGTAGCCCACGCAGGGGACCGTCGTGATGAATTTCGCGGCCTTGGCGAGCTTTTCGCGGAGCCTGCGCACATGAACGTCCACGGTGCGCGGAGAGCCGAAATAATTATAGCCCCAGACGCGTTCGATGAGATAGGGCCTGCTGAGCACGCGGTTGGGAGAACTCAGGAAGACGTAGAGGAGGTCGAGCTCCTTGGAGGTGAGCGGAACGTCCTTGCCCCCCACCTTGAGCGTGTAGCTGGTGAGATTGAGCTCGATGGACCCCATCCTCAGGATCTCCTCCTGGGGCTTGGCCATGGTCCGATGCAGCACGGCCTTGATGCGGGCCAGGCACTCCGCCACGTCCTGGTCGAGGGAAAGGCACTCGTCCGCTCCGGCCTGAAAGAAGGCGAGGCGGGGATTGACGCGCGCGGGAGAGGAAGAGAAGGCGGACTGGGGGCGCAGATGCCCGGAGGCGGTGCCGAAGGCCGGAAGCCGCCGTATGAGGGGCGTCTCGAGGGCCGGGGCGGCCGGGGCGTGCTCGACGAGCGCCACGATGGGGAGCTGCCGCGTGGGTCCCCTGGAGCGGAGGGACTTGACCAGGTCGAGCCCGTCCTCGTCGGCAAGGCTCTGGGAGACGATCAGCAGGTCGCAGCCCCGCTGCGCGAGGAGGGCCAGGACCTCCTTGGCCTTCTGCGTGATGTTCACCGAGAAGCCGTTGCGGGTGAGGTTCTCGATGAGCACCCCGGCGCGGTTGGGGTCGCGGGACGCGTAGACGATGTTTATGCGCATCGGCCCCGCTCCCTTACGCCGTCTCGCCGTCAGTTCCCTCCGCGGGGGCAGCCGTCTCCTCGATCTCCATGTGGATGCCGCCCAGCGAGGCTCCGAAGAAGTTGTAGAGGGCCGCCACCACGAGCACCAGCGCGTCCATGAGGACCATGTAGAGCAGGGAGAAGAGGAGGGTCGATAACAGCTTGAAGGGGAGCGTCATGTCCGCGGTATTGGCGTTGGGCATGAACACGAAGGTGACCAAGCCGCCGAAGAGGCCGAGCGTTCCCAGCATCGCGGAGACCGCGGGCTTGGCCGCCATCAGCGTCCCCGCTCCCATGGCCGCGGCCCCGAGGCCGGCCACGAGGAGATTCCCCCTCGAGTAGCCGAAAAGAGCCACCAGGGCTCCCCCGACCGCCAGGGCGAGTATCAAGGGATTCGCGTTCCAGAACGGGTCGATACGGCGGATGTGATAGCTCATGAGGCTCCCCCCGACTGATTTATCTCGTTCAGCGAATGCTTTCTAGCAGTTAAATCAAGGCCGCGCAAGGGCGCGCGCCCCCTCTCAGCCCAGGGGGCCCGTGGTCGCGCGCTTGGGCTCGAAGAGGATGAGGGTCCTGCGGAGCTCCCCCTCCTCTTCCAGGTGGACCGCCCGGACATGGCAAGGCTCCTGGCGGAACATCGTCTCGGTCTCGACGACCTGGTTGGGGCGGTCCAAGGCGACTCCTACCAGGCGGAGGACGTCCTGCTGCTGGTTGTCGATGACGTCGAGAAGGTGCATGCGGGCGTTGGGATCGGTGGAGGCGGCCACCGGGAAATTGGTGTAGAGGACGGTGTTGTCCTCGTCGACGACGATCGCGCGGTGCGCCTTGGAGACGACCGCGGTCAATATCGACTGCCACCAGCGCTGTTCCGCCACCCCGCGCTGCTTCTCCTTGACGATGGTGCTGGCCCGGTCCGTCTTCACCTTTTGGAGGAACATGCTCAACATGTTGGCCAGCTCCCCGATCTCGTCCTTGCGCGGCTGGAATTTGAGGTCGAGGTTCTTGAAGGAGATGGCCTCCACGGCGTCGCGCAGATGGAGAAGAGGGCTGATGACGAAATGGTGCAGGAAGAAATAGAGCGGGATGCCCAGGAGGAAGAGCACGCCCACGGCCCCCAGGACGTACTTGCGCATGGCCTGGGCGATGACCTCCTGCACCCCTTCCCGGGATACCTGCATGTCCACGATGCCGACCACCTCCCCGCGCACGGCCAAGGGGATGGCGATCTCATAGAGGGGGAGGTTCGGGACGGCGCGCACCTTGGGCGTCTTCGAGAGATAGGCCTGCTCGACGGCGTCCGTCGGCGGGGGGAAGCTCTTGGCGAACTCATCCCAATCCTTCCCGATGAGGTTGGCGTCCTTGAACCAGCGCACCGCCCCGTAGCGGTTGAGGTAAACCAGGGATGCGATGCGCTCGTCCTTGGCCAAGGCCTCGCTGACGATCTGATACTCGTCCATCGTGATGGAGGATTGCCGCTGGCTCAGGCCACGGATAAGCTGATAGGCCTGGGTCTTGACCAGATCGATGGCCTGCTGTTTGAGCTTCTCGTCGAAAGTCCACTTGAAGAGGTTGAAATAGAAGATGCCGCCGAGGAACATCACATACACCCCGATGACCAGGTACCACAAGAACCATTTAGTAGCTAATTTCACGCGCCGACAACCCCCATGCCAGCCCCCCCCCCGCGGGGGGGTGCTTCCGTTCGGGGGGCCCTGCCGGGGGGCC
>CAYWAR010000374.1:0-2855 GCA_964455765.1 uncultured Elusimicrobia bacterium | reverse complement strand
CGAAGATCGAGCTCTCCCCGACCGGCCGTTGATCATGTCCGACCGTGGACCCCGCCCGAAGGGAGCGTTTATGGGATGTCTTCCGATCCTGTCTCTCCTGTTGATCCTCTGTCTCTTTTCTTCGGCCCCCGCGGCGGGCCAGAGCGCCGCGGGGACGGCGCGAGCGGAGAACGACCCGCGCGCCGAGTCCGACGATCTCAGGCGCTCGACGGTCAAGTTCTACACCGTCATCAAGAGGCCCAACTTCTACGAGCCCTGGCAGTTGGGCTACCAGCAGAACTCCGGGGGCTCGGGCTGCATCCTGGAGGGCAAGCGCATATTGACCAACGCGCACGTGGTCAGCGACCAGGTCTTCGTCCAGGTGCTCAAGGCGGGGGACACGCGCAAGTACACCGCCTCCGTCGAGCACGTGGCCCACGACGGGGAGCTCGCGCTCCTGCGCGTCGAGGACCCGGAGTTCTGGAAGGGCACCCTCCCGGTCAAGCTGGGCGACCTCCCGCGCCAGCGCGAGAAGGTGGCGGTCTACGGCTTCCCCATCGGGGGCGACGAGCTCTCCATCACCGAGGGGGTGGTCTCGCGCGTGGAGGTGGGCAAGTACACCCATTCCCAGAGGGACCTGCTCCTGGTGCAGACGGACGCGGCCATCAACCCCGGCAACAGCGGCGGGCCCGTGTTCCAGGGCGGGCGCCTGGCCGGGGTCGCCTTCCAGTCCTACAGCGGCTCCTCGGTGGAGAACACGGGCTACATGGTCCCCGTCCCCCTGGTGCGGCGCTTCCTCAAGGACGTCGAGGACGGGCGCTATGAGGGGATCCCCGATCTCGGCATACACTGGCAGAAGCTCGAGAGCGCGAGCCTCAAGGCCTTTTACGGGCTGGGCAAGGAGCAGGGCGGAGTGCTCATCACCCGCGTGATCTACGGCTCCCCGGCCGCGGACCTGCTCCAGGAGGGCGACGTCCTGACCTCCCTGGCCGGGGTGCGCATCGCCGACGACGGGACCATCCCCCTGCGCGGCGAGGAGCGGGTCAACTTCCGCCACGCCCTGACGCAGTTCCAGGCCGGAGAGACCGCGCGCCTGGGATTTTGGCGCGCGGGCAAGGCGCTCGAAGGGGAGGTGAGGCTCAAGCGCTTCGCCGGCCTCATCCCGGGCCCGGAATACGACAAGCGGCCGACCTACTTCATCTTCGCGGGCATCGTCTTCACGCCGCTGAGCTTCAGCTACCTCTCGGTCTGGGACTGGAAGGACGTGGACGCCCGGTTCAAGTATCTCTACGACTGGGCCCTGCCCTCCGCCTCCCGCCGGCAGGTGGTGATCATCAACCAGGTCCTCGCCCACGACATCAACATCGGCTACCACAAGCTCAACGGCGCGGCCGTGGAGCGGATCAACGGCGTCCCCGTCGGCGACATGGGCGACGTGGTCAAGGCCTTCGAGGCTCCGCGGGGGGAGTTCCACGTCCTGGAGCTCGACCATCACGCGGGGAGCCGGATGGAGTCCGATTACTGGAGCGATCCTGGGACGCGCCTGGTCATCCGCGCGGCCGGGGCCAAGGAGACGACGCTCGAGATACTCAAGCGCTACAGCATCCCCGCCGACCGCTCCGCCGACCTGAATTAGACTCTCCGGCGGAACCTCTCGGAGCCGCCCTTGCCGATGGAGACCTCGAAGCCCCGGCACACGCCATCGGCGCAAGGCCAGGAGACCGGGTAGACCGAGACCGCTTCCACCCGTCCTCCTCCCAGCCATCCGGCGAACTCCTCCGACCCGGCGACTTTCAGCGCGGCCCCGAGGCCCAAGGGCCGGCGGTCCCCGGGGGACATCCCGATGAAGAATCCTTCCTGCTCCGGAACCGGCGCGAAGCGGACGGCGGAGGCGGGGGGGAAAGCGGCGAAAGCCTCGTTCCACGCCGACTCGGCCGCCGCCAACTCCTCCCGCCAGGCCTCGAGAGACGCGCCCTCCGCGGTCTCGGCCAAGACGGCGGACTCGATGGCGCCGAACACCTGCGCCTCGCGCGCCATGGCCACGATGACGGGCTTCTTGCCGCGGCGGCGCAGGGAGCGTTCGATGACCGGCCGCCCCGGCACCAGGCGGCCCCAACTCATGTCCGGAAGCTTCAAGGTCTCGATGATGAAGTCGCGCATGCGCCCGCTGGTGTGGGCCGAGCCCGAGTAGGTGACCAGGACTTTCCCCTCCGAAGCCTTGAGCCCCTTCTCGATATCCCTGTCGGGGTCGAATTGGTTGGCCATGAGCAGGAGCGGGACTCTCTCACCCTCCAGTCTTCCGGTGAGCGCGAAGATCCCCTCCGGCTCGCCCCTGCGGCCCTCCGAGTCCATGACCGTGGAGGCTTCCTGCAGGAAGGCGCCCAGCGGGATGCCGGCGTCCAGGACGGCGGCGAGGAGGGCGTGCGCCGTTTGCCGCTCCAAGAGGTCGCTGTGGGACTCTCCCAGGACCAGACAATCGGCTTCTCCCGATTTCAAGGAGGAGACCACCGCCCGCGAAAGCTCCGAGATCCCCCAGCCGGGCTGGGCGGCGGCGCGGCCGTACCAGGAGAGCCTGGAGCCGATGAGTTTGAGATAGCGGCCGCGCGAGCGGCGGCGCGCGATGTCTCCGGCCGCCTGAACGGCGGAGACTCCCTCCGGCAGGGTCTGGAGGCTGAGCTCGAAAGCGGCATCTCCCTGCGCCCGGGCAGGGAGGGCCAAAAGGCAGGAGAGCAGGAACGCCGGGGAGTTCACGCCATAAGGTTGGCCCCGGGGCCGCCCGGGGTCAAGGGTTCGGGGTTTCTCCTCCTATTAGGCCGAAAGGCCTAGTGCTCCGACCGGATAATTATGCGCGATTTGGAGGTCCGAGCCTGAGTCGG
>CAYWAR010000373.1:2277-2866 GCA_964455765.1 uncultured Elusimicrobia bacterium | reverse complement strand
GGCTTCGACCTCAAGCTCGGCATGCAGCAGCAGAAGCTCGCCGTGGACACCGGGTACTGGCCGCTCTTCCGCTTCGACCCGCGCCTCAACGCGCAAGGCAAGAACGCCTTCCAGCTCGACTCCAAGCCCCCGCGCCTCCCCTTCAAGGAATACGCCTACCGGGAGACCCGCTACCGGATGCTCTCGGCCTCGCATCCGGAGCACGCCAAGGACCTCCTGCGCCAAGCCGAGCAGGACATCCGGGACCGCTGGAGCCTCATCGACCGCCTGAGCGCCCCCAACCAGCCCGCCCCCCCTCCCCCGACCCCAGCGGTGAAACAGTGAGCGACCTCTCGACGACCTATCTCGGGCTCCCCCTGCGCAGCCCCCTGGTCCCCTCCTCCGGCCCGCTCACCGAGGACCTCGATAGCCTGCGCCGCCTGGAGGAGGCCGGAGCCGGGGCCGTGGTGCTCCCCTCGCTCTTCGAGGAGCAGATCGTGCGCGAGGGGCTGACGCTCTTCCATTACCTCCTGCACGGCTCGGAATCCCACGGGGAAGCGCTCTCCTATCTGCCGGACCCGGAGCAGTTCCATGTGGGGCCCAAGCGCTA
>CAYWAR010000373.1:0-2267 GCA_964455765.1 uncultured Elusimicrobia bacterium | reverse complement strand
CAAGGCCAAGGAAGCGCTCGCCATCCCCGTCATCGCGAGCGTCAACGCGGACTCCCCCGGCAACTGGGTCTCCTACGCGCGCCAGATCCAGGACGCGGGCGCGGACGCGCTCGAACTCAACCTCTACCGTGTGGCCGCGGACATGGAGATGTCCGGCGCCGACTTGGAAGCGCGCGACCTGGAGACCGTCCGCTCCATCCGCTCCCAGCTCTCCATCCCTTTGGCGGTCAAGCTCAGCCCGTTCTATTCGGCCATGGGCTCCATGGCCAAGTCCTTCGTGGAAGCGGGAGCGGCCGGCCTGGTGCTCTTCAACCGCTTCTATCAGCCGGACATCGACCTGGAGGCCCTGGAGGCGCGTCCCACCATCCACTTGAGCACCGAGGACGAGCTCCGCCTCCCCCTGCGCTGGGTCGCCATACTCCACGGCCGCGTGCAGGCGAGCCTGGCCTTGACCGGCGGGGTGGCTTCCCACCAGGCCGCGCTCAAGGCCCTCATGGCCGGAGCCGATGTCGCCATGCTCTGCTCCGAGCTCCTGCGCAAGGGGCCCGGCCGCCTGGGCGAGATCCTCGCCGATATTCGACGCTGGCTGGAGGAGCACGAATACGAATCCGTCGCCCAGATGAAGGGAAGCCTCAGCCAGTCGTCCTGCGAGAACCCCGCGGCCTTCGAGCGGGCCAATTATGTGAAAGCCCTGACCGGCTACCACCTATAGTTGATAGAATACACCTCCGAGGAGAAAAACATGGCCATCGCCCTTGCCAAGAAGACGAACGGACGCTCCGCCGCGAAGACTCTCAAGCTCAAGAAGCATCAGAAGCTGGTCTACCTTTTCGGAGGCGGCCGGGCCGACGGCAACGAGTCCATGAAGAACCTGCTCGGAGGCAAGGGCGCCAACTTGGCCGAGATGGCCGGCCACCCCTCCCTCCGCCTCCCCGTCCCCTCTTTATTCACCCTGACCACCGAGTTCTTCACCTATTACTGGGAGAACTCGCGCGCCTACCCCAAGACGCTCGAGAAGAGCGTCGACGCGGGCATGGCCCACATCGAGCGCATCGTCGGCCGCAAGTTCGGCGACCCCTTAGACCCCCTGCTCGTTTCGGTGCGCTCCGGCGCCCGGAAATCGATGCCCGGCATGATGGAGACCATCCTCAACACGGGCCTGACGGAGAAGACGCTGCCCGGCCTCATCGCCATCACCCGGAACGAGCGCTTCGCCTACGACGCCTATCGCCGCCTCATCATGATGTACGCGGACGTGGTCATGGAGAAGGCCGCGGGCATCGAGCCCGCCGAGGGACAGGGCATCCGCAAGCAGCTCGACGACCTCCTGGGCGAGGCCAAGAAGCGCGCGGGCGTGTCCTCGGACTCCGAGCTCGACGCCGCGACGCTCAAGGAGCTCTGCGCCAAGCTCAAGGAGCGCGTGCGCGCGGTGCTGGGCAAATCCTTCCCCGACGACCCCAAGACCCAGCTCTGGGGGGCCGTCGGGGCGGTGTTCGCCTCCTGGAACGGCAAGCGGGCCATCTCCTATCGCAGGATCGAGAAGATCCCCGATGAGTGGGGCACGGCCGTCAACGTCCAGGCCATGGTATTCGGCAACATGGGCTCGGACTCGGCCACGGGCGTGGGATTCACCCGCAACCCGGGCTCCGGGGCGAACCACTTCTACGGCGAGTTCCTGCCCAACGCGCAGGGCGAGGATGTCGTGGCAGGCATCCGCACTCCCTGGCCCATCAACGACTCCAGCCGCAACGACCAGTCCAAGCACCTTAAAAGCCTGGAACAGCTCATGCCCCCGGTCTACCGCCGGCTCGACGACATCCGCAAAAGGCTCGAGCGCCACTACCGGGACATGCTCGACATCGAGTTCACCATCGAGAAGGACAAGCTCTACATGCTCCAGTGCCGCGTGGGCAAGCGCAACGGGCCCGCGGCGGTCCAGATGGCGCTCGACATGCTCCAGGAGCGCCTGATCACCAAGGAAGAGGCCGTGCTCCGGGTCACGCCCTCCCAACTCGACGAGCTCCTGCACCCGGTGGTGGACCCCTCGGCCGAGGCCGTGCACAAGCCCATCGCCAAGGGCCTGCCCGCCGGCCCCGGAGGCGCCAAGGGCCAGCTCGTCTTCAACGCCGCCGACGCGGTGGCCTGGGCCAAGAACGGCAAGCAGGTCATCCTCCTGCGCGAGGAGACCAACCCCGAGGACGTGGAAGGCATGCGCGCGGCGCAGGCCATCCTCACGGCCCGCGGAGGCATGACCTCGCACGCGGCCC
>CAYWAR010000372.1:0-2874 GCA_964455765.1 uncultured Elusimicrobia bacterium | reverse complement strand
TGTCCCTGATTTTACAAGAAGCAACACGAGCGCCGCTCGGCGCTTGCGCTAGCAGGTCTTGCAGGTCGCGGTGCCGGGGGCCGGGGGAGGAAAGGCGTCGGTGGAGAAGGAGACGCCGCACTCGCAGGCGGTGGAGGCGTTGGGGTTCTTGAGCTCGAAGCCGGCCTTCATCAGGGTCTGGACCCAATCGAGCGTCGAGCCCCTCAGGAAGAAGCCCGAGCGCGAATCCACGGCCACCCGGGCGCCGTCCTGGTCGAATAGGAAGTCGTCAGGCCCCTGGACTTCGTCGAAGGCGAACTCATAGCTCATGCCGGAGCAGCCGCCCGGGACCACCTTGAGGCGCAGGAAGGCCTCGGGCTTATTGTCCCGGACGAGCACGGCCTTGATGCGCTCGGCGGCTTTCGGGGTCACTCGTATCATCGGCTCAGAACTGGTTCGACTGGCCGCAGCCGCAGGACTTCTTGACGTTGGGGTTGGCGATCTTGAAGCCGGAGCTCGAGGCGTCGTCGGCGTAGTCGATGCTCGACCCCTGGAGGAAGCCCGCGCTGCGCTCGTCGATGAGCACCGAAAATCCCTGAAAGGGGACTTCGGTGTCGTTGGATTTCTTCTCGTCGAAGCTGAAGGCGTACTGATAGCCGGAACAGCCTCCGGGCTCCACCGCGATGCGCAGGGATTTCCCTTTGGCCTGGGGTTCGACGGTGATGAATTCCCGGATCTTCCCCGCCGCGTTCTCAGTCATTGTGACCATATGCACCTCCGACGATGATGGGCCGCATGTCTGAACCTGACCGATTGCATGGATATTATAACCCTAGTGAGATTCGATTTCAATAGGAAAATGTTCACCCCAAGATGGGCCAAAGCCTTTGGTATCATTGTCCCGTGAACCTCCCCCCCTGGGACGTGAGCGCCGCTTGCCTCGGATTGGCCGCCTCCCAACTATTCGCGGCCGTGCGCTTCCTTCGGCGCGCGCGCTCTCAAAAGGAGAAGCCGCTTCCCGCCGCGCAGCCCCCGGTCTCGGTCATCATCCCCTGCGCGGGGGAGTCCCCGGAGTTGGAGGCCTCCGTGCGCGCCCTGCTCGAGCAGGAGTATCCGGGCGAGGCGGAGTTCCTCTTCGTCTGCCCCGGCAAGGACGACCCGTCCTTCCTCAAGCTCTCCTCGCTCTTGGGCTGGCGCAAGGACGGCAAATGCTCCCTGCTGGCCTCGGGGCTCGCGCCTTCGCGCTCCAGCGGCAAAGCCGCCGACCTCCTCTTCGCGGCCGGCCGCGCGCGCTCCTCCTCGGAGCTCCTCCTTTTCGTGGACTCCGACCTGCGGGTGCGGCCCGGCTGGCTCAGGCGCATGGCCGCGGCGCTGGCCGATCCCTCCGTGCGCGTCGCCACCTCGATGATGCTCTATCGGCCGGTGAAGGGCGGGCCGTTGCCGTCCTTGCTGCGCTGCGCGTGGATGGCCAATGGAATCCCCTACCTCGCCCTGCTGGGCATCCCCTGCGGGCAGAGCCTCGCGATGCGGCGCAAGGATTTCGAGTCCATGGGAGTGCCCGAGCTCTGGGGTGCGTGCTTCCTGGAGGATCTCGCGCTCTACGCCGCGCACGGGGGCGGGCGGACGGCGTTCGTCTGCCAGGCCATGTCCTCCTCCCGGGAGACCTGCGGCCTGCGGGGACTGCTCTCGCTCACCGGGAAATGGATCTTCGGCTTCCGCGTCTACGCGCCCTGGGTCTGGTCCCTGGGAGCGCTGGCCACCTTCGCCAAGCTCTGGCTCTACGGCTGGGCGTGGCGCTGGTCCTCGCCTGAAACGGCCCTCTTCCTGGCCGCGGCCGATGTCCTGACCCTGCGCGTGCTCTCCCGGGCCTATGCCGCGTGCCTCGAGGAGGACGCGCTCCCCTGGTCCGCGGTTCTTTGCGCTCCGCTCCTGCCCGCCGTGTACGCGGCGGACTTCCTCGGCTCGCTCCTCACCCGGGAATGGCGCTGGGGGCCGTACTCGTACCGGGTGGAGAGCCCGACGGATGTGTCCGCCATCCCCTCCCCTCTGCCTTTTCCCCTGCGGGACAATGAGCGCATCCTCGGCTGGGTATGCGAGACCGCGGCGCTCGAGCGCGCCCGGGCCCTGGAGAGTCTTAGGTCGGAGGAACTCCATCCCGGGAGCCTCGCCGCCCGGGAGTCGGCCGCCATCGCTCTCGCCGACGGCGGGAAAGAGGGATTCCTCCGCCTGCGCCGGGAGAGTCCGGTCCTGCTCTATCAAGGGCTCGTGGAGGCGCGCAGCCGGCGCGCGAGCTCTCTACGGACCGGCCTGATGCGCTCCGAGCCCGGGAAGGAGGCTCCGCTCAAGGTGCTCTGCCATGGCGATGGTCCGGGCTTTCATTCGCTCTGCCTTTCGCGGCTGGGCCACGAGGTGTGGTATCTGGAGCTCTCGCGTCCCTGCATGCGTTTCGCTTCGCGTCTCTTCCGCGAACATGGGGCCGATGTGCGCATCCTGAGCGAGGCCTCCAGCCTCGCCCCCTCTTCCTTCGACTTGGTCCTCTACATGGACTCCCCGGAGCTCACGCCCGGGAGGGAAGAAGAACTCGCGCGCCTGAGGGCTTGCCTCAAGCCGGAGGGCAGGCTCATGGACATCCCCCGGCTCTTCCCTCCGCCGGGAACCGCGCTCAGGCTGGCGTGCGCGGCCGCGAACATCGCGCTTCTGCCCCTGGGGTTCTCCCCCCTGGCCGACCCGGACACCCGGGCGTTCTAATCCTCCGACAAGTCGGGGGTCGGGCTGGAAACCCGGGCGCAATGAGGCTATACTTGCGCGGTGGTGCGTCCTGAACAAACTGCGTCAGACTTGCGGGTGAGAGTCCCGTCCGGGCAAGCGTCGGAGCACCCGGTAGCAGGCCCCAGC
>CAYWAR010000371.1:0-2886 GCA_964455765.1 uncultured Elusimicrobia bacterium | reverse complement strand
AAGAGGAGAAGGGCGCCTTGGAGGTGCTTCATAGGCTCCTCACGAATTCCAGGAGGTCGCGAAGCTGGGCGCGCGAGAAGCCCTTGGTCCTCCCGTGCACGCCGCGAGGATCGTGGAGGCTGAAGAGCTCTCCGAGCGTCGCGGCGCGGCCGTCGTGGAGGTAGGGCGCTGTGCGCCAGCATTCCCTCAACGAGGGCGTGTCGAAGCGGGAGACCGCGTCGTTGGGGCTTACGAGGCCGAGGTCGTGCATCCGGCGGTCCGTGAAAGTCGGGGCGGGATGGCAGGAGTCGCAGCGAGCGCGCAAAAAGAGCTTGGCCCCGCGCCGGACCGCCCCAGGGTCGATATCGCGGTAGGGGCTTCGGACGCGCTCGGGGGTGCTGATGTATTCGAGCAGGGCGCGGTTCTTCTCCGAGTCGGGGAAGAAGCCCGCGAAGCGCTGTCCCGCGGCCACGGCTTCCTCCATGTTCTCGCGCACCCCGCTCCACATGGCGGGCGGGGTGTCGACCGCGTCGTGCATGGACTTATTGTTCTTGGGGTTGCCGATGCCGTCGTTGAGCAGGTCCCAATTGAGGCCGTCGACGGTGGCGTCCTCCTGGTGGCAGCTCGCGCAGGAGAACCAGCGCTCGAAGGTGACGCCGCCGTCGTTGAAGAGGAATTCGCCCTTGCGGCGCAAGGTCAGCCGGGGCGGCTCGTCATAGAGCGCGATGAGGGCCTTGAGCTTCCCGCTCGACGCGTCGAGCACCGAGACCGTGTCGTCGAAGTAATTGGCGACCAGGAGCTCGCCCAGGGGCTCGCTGAGCGCCAGGCCCCGCGGCCCCTTGCCCCCGGAGGGGATCCGGCGGGCGAAGGCCTTCTTCTTCACCATCAACTCGACATCCCGCTCCAAGGGCACGACCTCCTCCGGCTTGACCCCTTCGGCGAAGGCGAGCGTCCTCTCCAGGTCCACGAAAGCGACCTCATGGACGCCGGAGAGGCTCACATAGAGCCTGCGCCCGTCGGCCGAGAGGGCGAGGCCCCAGGGATTGGCCGCGCCGTCGAGGAGCGTGTCGAGGAGCAGGGTGACGCGGCGGCCGGGCCGGGAGAGGTCCATGAGCGTGAAGCCGTTGGAGTGCATCCAGCCGCGGTTGATCTGGGTGGTGATCTGCTCATCATGCGAGACCAGATGCGCGCCCAGGGCCCAGCGCCCGTCGGGAGTGCAGGCGACCTGGCGGCCCACCGAGGCCCGGCCGATGCCGCGCGTCTCCAGGAGCTTCCCGGTCCGGGCGTCGAGGATGGAGACGCTCCGGGAAAGGCCGTTGCCCGCCACCAGCCGCTCCCCCTCGGGGGTCAAGGCTAGATATTTCGCCTCGCGGCCGACCGGAGTCCTGGAGAGCGTTCTTCCAGAAACGGCATCGAGGATGGCCACCCTATCCGAGAGGGATTCCACGACGAAGAGCCTGCTCCCGTCGCTGGAAACCTCCACGCCGTAGGGCCCGAGTCCGGTCTTGAATACGCGTGCGGTCCGCCGCGCGGACAGGTCCACCGCGCGCACGGCATTGTCCCTAAGACTGCTGACATAGAGGAGCTTCCCGTCGGGAGAGAGGGCCGCGTGCGCGGGCGAGCGCCCCACGGGGAACTCCCCCTCCACCTTCCGGCCGCGGACATCGATGATCGAAACGGAGCCGCGCGTGTGATTGACCACATAGGCCTTCAAGCCGTCCCGGGAGAGCCGGATATGCAGGGGAGAACGGAAGGATTCGTCCCAGGGCTTCCCCTTGGGCAGCCCGCCCGCATCGAGGCTGGAAGCGGAGGCCGCCAGGCAGAGCGCCAAGGCGCAGGCGCTGCCGCGTCTCATCGCCCCTCACGCAAGCGCCGGATGTAGGCGGAGAGCTTGCCCATGTCGTCCTCGGAGATGCGGCCCCGGTAGGCGGGCATCTTGATCTTCGCTCTCTCCAGGAAGCGCCGGGCGAGGGGGTTCTTCTCCAGCCGGACGGGCCTCCCGTCGAGCACCCAGTCCCGCAGTTCCTCCTCGTCGCGCACGAGCCGGGCGAAATCCTCCCCGGTCCAGGAGGGGATCACCCCCTTGAGGCTGCCGGGGTTGGGGACCCCGCCCATGCCCGAGTGTCCGTGACAGCCGAAACAGCCGAGGTCCTTGGCCCTAAGGCGCCCCTCATAGGCCGCGTCCGGAGCCTCCGGGTCCCAGCCGGAGACCGCCTTGACATAGGCGACCATGTCGTCGATCTCGCGCTCCGGAAGCGAGCCCCCATAGGCGGGCATCGGGGCAGCGGCGCCTTGGCCGCCGCTTCCTCCTCCCTCGGACCTATGCAGCTTCCCATGCACGATCCAGTCCCGGATCTCCCTCTCGTTCTTCGCATACATCGCGAGAGTCCGCTCGTCCCAGCCCGGCACGTCCCCGGAGAGGGAACCCGGATCCTTGACTCCTCCCCCGCCCTCCGCGCCGTGGCAGGCGAAACAGCCGGCCGCGCGGGCCGCGGCTTCCCCCCGCAGGGCGGGCGTGGACTCGGGCTTGAGATGCGGCGCCATGAGCAGTCCCAAGCCGAGCAACGCGACCGCGACGACGAGAAGAGCCGGTTTGAGCGAGCGCATTCGAACTGATTATGGCGCATGCGGGAGAGGGAATCTGTCGCCCGGCCTTCCGATCCCGTGTCGAATAACATCTACGACGGCGGTCATGGGTCCGCCTGACGGATGTCATTTGTTTTGCTCCAGAGGACGCATTCATCGTGGAGTCGAGTGAGCAGTCAACACGCAATTTAAAGGTGGAATCGCAGTGGCCTTGCATCGGCGTGTTGCGCAATACATGGCGACCTCTCGGCGAGAAAACGCCGATGATTGCGGCACAATCCATCTCTTACCTTCAGCGCTGAAGGTAACGATCAAGTTTTG
>CAYWAR010000370.1:0-2901 GCA_964455765.1 uncultured Elusimicrobia bacterium | reverse complement strand
TGACCGCTCCCCGCTCTTCGAGGACCCGCCTCGCTTGCGTGGTCATGTCATCGGCCTGCTCCTCCCCGTAGGAGGGATCGGCATGGAAGAGCAGGAGGCGGCGGACCTCGTTGTCCGCGGCGAAGCCGGCGGCGATCGAGACGCTCGAGTGCCCCTCGTTGAGATGCGAGGCATGGTCTTCGTCGGTGTAGCGCGCGTCGTGGATGAGCAGGTCCGCCCCGCGGCAGATGCGGCCGGTCTTCTCGTCGTAGTCCTGCAGGGCCGAGGCGGTCTCGCCGTAGAGCTCGGCGTCCGGGCAGTAGACCACCCGCTTGCCGCCGATCTCCAGGAGGTAGCCGAGCGTGGTGGAGGGATGGTTGGCGAAGAAGGGCCAGAGCCGCAGGCCTTCGGCGAGCTCGTAGCTCTCCTCCTTGACCTCGTGGAGTTGAAGGCGCGCGGCCGGGGGGCGCGTGTCCTCGACCGTGAAGCGGTCCGCGGCCTCCCGGAGGTTGGCGGAGAGGTTCTTCGCCGGGTCTCCGGGGCCCGCCACGTGGAGAGAAAAGTCCGCCTCCTTGAGGCAGGGGAAGGCCCCGAACCCGCTGACATGGTCGTCGTGGAAGTGGGAGAGGAGGAGCCAGGCTTCCTTGTGGCGGCCCTCCTGGAGGATCCGCTCCCCCAGCGTCCGGATGCCCCTTCCCGCGTCCAGGATGAAGAGCTTTCCCAGCCCTTCCAGGGAGAGGCAGGGGGTGGAGTCGGGCTCCCGGCTCCCCCAGACGTCGAGCTGGAGCATGGTCTTGCTCTTCTTCCCCTCGCCCGAGGGCGCTCCGGCCAGGTCCAGGATCTTGCGGGCGAACTCCCGCACATCGTAGGGCTTCTGGATGAAGACGTCCGCCCCGTAGCTCATGGCTCGCTCGATCTCGGTCTTGAAGGATTTCCCGGAGACCACCGCCACCTTGATGGAGGCGGTCTCGGGATCGTGCTTGAGGGTGTGCAGGAGGCTCAGCCCGTCGAGGCCCGGCATGAGGATGTCCATGACCACCAGGCGGGGCTTGTGCTCGCGGATCGAGCTCAGCGCCATGCGGCTGTCGCCGACGAGGAGGGCGGAGAACCCCACCTCGGTGATGAGATCCAGGGAGAGGTTCCCCACCATGGGGTCGTCGTCGACGATGATGATCTCCGCGGGCATGGTCGCTTATTCTATAATATCGGGGTGAGGATCATCGCGGGTTCCGCGCGCGGAAGGAAGCTTCTCTCCGTTCCCAAGGACAGCGGGGTGCGCCCCATCTCCGGGCGCATCAAGCAGTCGCTCTTCGACATCATCCGTCCCAGGCTTCCGGGTTCCCGTTTCCTGGACCTTTTCGCGGGCACCGGGGCCGTGGGCATGGAGGCCCTCTCGCGCCTGGCCGAGGCCGCCGTCTTCGTCGAGCGGGAGAAGCTCTGCGTGTCCGTCATCGAGCGCAATCTCGTGCGCGCCGGCTGGGCGACGAAGGCCCGGGTGCTCAGGGCCAGCGCCTTGGGGCCGCTTTCCTGGATACCGTTCAGGTCAGGGACCTCCCGCTTCGACCTCATCTTCATGGGACCGCCCTATAAAGACCGGGATAAGAGGCCGCTCTTCTACTGCCGGAGCGTGCTGGAGAGCGTCGCCGTCTCCGGCATCCTGGCCGACGACGGCTGGGTGGTCGCCCAGCATCACCAGAAGGAGGACCCGGCCGCGCCCGCGGGCTTGGAGCGTTTCCGGGTGGAGCGCTATGGGGACAGCCGCTTGAGCTTCTATCGCAAGCCTTCGCCGCCGGCGGCATGAAGGACATTCGGGGCTGGCTGGACTCCCATCCCGCTCCCAAGCCGCAGGCCCGTCCCAAGGGCGTGGAGGTAAGCTATTCCCAGGTCAACGCCTACCTCGCCTGCCCGTGGCTCTTCAAGATAGTTTACATGGATTTCAAGCGGCCGCCCCTGCATCCCAAGTCCTCCCTGGGCGTCTCCATCCACCGCGCCCTGGAAGCCTACCATCGCGAGAACGCCGCGGACCTCGAACGCATGCTCGTCCTCTATGACGAGAACTGGGTCCATGCCGGGTTCTCGACGGCGCCCGAGGAGCTGGAGTGGCACCGCAAGGGACGCAGGATCGTCGAGCTCTATTGGACGCGCGATCAAGAGAGGCGCTCGGAGATACTCGCCGTGGAAAAGGACTTCTTCTTCCCGCACGGCCCGCACGCCGTCCGGGGGACCATCGACCGCATCGACCGCCTGCCCGACGGCAGGGTGGAGGTCATCGACTATAAGACCCACGCGGAGGTGGAGACCGCCCAGCAGGCCGCCGAGAACCTCCAATTGGCGATGTACGGGCTAGGGGCCCGCGAGAGCCTCGGGCTGGAGCCCGCGCTCTTGAGCCTCCACTACGTGGCGCTCGACAAGAAGACCAGCGTGGCTCCCGACCCGGCCCGGGAGGAGGCCGTCCTGGAGCTCGTCGGGCGGGTGGCGGACATCATCGCCGGCTCCAAGGCCTACACGCCGGACCTCTCCCATTGCCCCGTCTGCGACTTCCGCAAGAGCTGTCCCCACTCGACCGCCCGCCAATAGGGTCAGGCGGCCGAGCTGGTGCGGTTCTTGCCCGAGCGCTTGGCGTGGTAGAGGCACTTGTCGGCGCGCTTGAGCAGGGAGGAGGGGGTCTCCTCGCCCTCGCCTGAAAAAGTCGCTATCCCGATGCTCACCGTCATCCTGACCGCTCGGGCGTGGGAGTCGAGGCTCCGCTCCTCCTGGTCGGCGATGGAGGCGCGGGCCACGGCCCTGCGCACGCGCTCGGCGACCCTCTGGGCCACGGCGCTGTCCGCGCCGGGCATCACGACCGCGAACTCCTCGCCTCCATAGCGCCCCAGCACGTCCTCGCGCCGTATGTTGAGGCTCACGGTCTCGACGAGCTCGACG
>CAYWAR010000369.1:0-2910 GCA_964455765.1 uncultured Elusimicrobia bacterium | reverse complement strand
AGGGAATACGCGCTGATGCTGAAGGCCGGAGGGCGGCTGGTGCAGGAGCATCTGGCGATCGCCGGCGGCGGGCTCGTGGCGCTCGCCGTGGCCTTCTCGGGCCCCACGGCCTCGGCTTCGGTCCCGGGCGTGGGCCTCTCCCATCTGGCCGTGACCTTGGTCACGGCCGCGGCGCTGGGACGCGAGATGCTGCGCAAGGAGCACTCCCTAGACCGGGCCGCGTTGACCGTGCTGGGGGCGCTATTTATCGGCTGGCCTTTGGGGCACATCGCCCTCCTGCGGGAAAGCCCCTCCGGCGAGAAGCTCACCTTCCTCCTCTTCATCTCAGTCTGGGTGACCGACAGCCTGGCCTATGTCGTCGGGAACCTGGCCGGAAGCCGGAAACTGGCTCCGGTGCTCAGCCCGAAGAAGAGCTGGGAGGGAGCCCTGGGCGGCTTCGCGGGGGCGCTCGCCGTCGTCTGGGCGGCGAAGACTTTCTGGCTCCAGGGCATCCTCGGCCCGGGGCTGGCCCTGGGGCTCGGCGTCCTGGTGGGCGTGGTGGGCCAGGGTTCCGACATCGCCCAATCCCTGGTCAAGCGGGCGTGCGGGGTGAAGGACTCCGCGGCCCTGCTCCCCGGCCACGGGGGCGTCTTCGACCGGATGGATTCCTTCCTGCTCCTGACCCCCCTCTTCTATTACGCCGTGGCCTTGTTCGCCGGGCATTAAGCGCGGGTTCCTGTTCCCCCTTGACTGGCGGATGCTTGTGTATTACAATATGTTGCACACTGTAATATATAAAGTGGGAGGTTGCCATGGAGCATATCCTGAACATCCGGGTCCCGGAGGAAGTCCGCTCGGAACTCGTGGCCTTGAGCAAAGAGGAGAATGTGCCCTTCAGCAGCCTCGTCCGGGAATCGCTGCGCGAATTCCTGGCCATCCGGCGCTTCCGGCGCCTGCGGGGCAAGACACTCCCTTTCGCGGAGGCGCAGGGCCTTCTCACCGATGAGGATGTCTTCAAGAGCCTCTGATGCGGGTGGTGTTCGACTCCAATGTCCTTATCGCGGCCTTCGCGACGCATGGCCTATGCCATTCTCTTTTCGAGATCTGCCTTCGGGGGCACCAGATCATCGTGAGCGAAATGATCCTTCAAGAGGTGGGGCAAAAGCTGCGCGGCAAGCTGAAAGTCCCTGCGCCGATCGTCAAGGACATCCTCTCTTATCTTCGCAATAACTGCATCCTGGATCGCCCGGTGCCCATTCCCGAGGGTTTATGCCGCGATCCCAAGGATTCGGCGATACTTGGATTGGCCGCGGCGGCTCATGCCGACTGCCTGGTCAGCGGCGACAAGGACCTGCTGGTCCTCGAACTCTACCATGAGAGCGCGATCCTCTCGCCCCGCCATCTTTACGAGCGCCTTCGCCGCGGCTGATCGATCCGGTCCAGGACCGGGCACAAAGGCCCGACCTCGCGCCCGACACGCCCGACCTCGCAGCCCGACCTCGCGGCTTGTAGGGTCCCTGGGAAAATTCGTAAACTGGACCTGCCAGTCCACGAAACGGTCCCCCCATCGAACACGAACGAATGCCCAAGAACATCGTCATCCTCGGATCCACCGGGTCCATCGGCGTCAACGCCTTGCGCGTCGTCGACGAACTCGAGGGAGAGTTCCGCGTCCTGGGCCTGGCCGCGGCCTCCAGCGTGGACGCCCTGGCCAAGCAGGTCCGTGCCCGCAAGCCGGCCATGGCCTGCCTCTTCGACCCCAAGGCGCGTTCGGAGTTCAAGGAGCGGCTCGGCGGCCGGGACCACGCGACCCGGGTCCTGGAGCCGGGCATCGAAGGGCTTTGCGAGATGGTCTCCCATCCGGAGGTGGACCTCGTGGTCGCCTCCATGGTGGGCGGGGTCGGTTTCGCCCCTCTCCTCGCGGCCTTGAAAGCCGGCAAGACCGTGGCCCTGGCCAACAAGGAGCCCATGGTCATGGCCGGAGAGCAGTTCATGATCGAGGCCGAGCGCTGGGGAGGCAGGATACTCCCGGTGGACTCGGAACCCTCGGCCATGTTCCAGTGTTTTACGGGCCAAGGCGGCGGAACGCCCAAGGGCGGCCTGCGCGGCTACGGAGCCCTGGCGCGCCGCGCTTTCCTGACGGCCTCCGGCGGCGCCTTCTACAAGCGCGCCGGGAGCCTCGATGGGGTGAGCGTGGCCGAGGCCCTGGCGCACCCGACCTGGAAGATGGGCCGCAAGATCACCGTCGACTGCGCCACGCTCATGAACAAGGGCTTCGAGGCCATCGAGATCAAGAACCTCTTCGGCCTGCGCCTGGACCAGATCGAGATCGTCATCCACCCCCAGTCCATCGTCCATTCCGCCGTCGAGTTCCTCGACGGGTCCGTCCTGGCCCAACTCTCCCCCCCGGACATGAAGCTGCCCATCCAGTTCGCCATGACTTGGCCCGAGCGCTCCCGGCCCGTCATCGAGCCCTTGGACCTGCTCTCGGCCGGGACCCTGACCTTCGCCCCGCCTGATTTCAGACGGTTTCCGTGCCTCTCCCTGGCCAAGGAGGCGGCGCGCGCCGGCGGCACCATGCCCTCGGTGCTCAACGCGGCCGATGAGGTGGCGGTGGACGCCTTCCTGGCGGGCCGCATCCCCTTCACGGACATCCCCCGGATCATCGAGTCGGTCATGCTCGCGCACCGGCCCTCGGGAGGACTCCCCTCCTTCGCGGAGGTGGCCGAGACCGACCAATGGGCGCGGGCCAAGGCCCAGGAAGCGGCGGCCCGCACGGCGCGCAGCGCCCCCTTCGGGGCGGCGAAGAGGATTACGGCGGGAGGAGGAAGAGCCCGCATAAAAAAGGACGGGCGGCGGCCCGCGGCCGCCGCCACTCAGGGGCACCCATGATAATCAGCATAATAGCGGTACTGATAACCTTCGGGGTCG
>CAYWAR010000368.1:0-2911 GCA_964455765.1 uncultured Elusimicrobia bacterium | reverse complement strand
CCTCGGCGCCAACTATGTCTTCCAGACTCCGGCCCCGTACGGCATGACCTTCGACGGCGCCCTCGTCCGCGGCGCCATTTCGAGCTCCACCCTCCGCAACGGCTACTACGGAGCCTATCTTAACGCCTCATCGAACAATTCCTTGATCGGAAACAATGTCTTCTTGAACGCGGTCCATGGCATTTTCCTCCAGAACTCGACCGGCAATGTCCTGGCGGGGAACAACTCCCACACCAATGGGAGTTACGGCATCTACTTGAACTCTTCATCCAACAACACCCTGACAGGGAATGTCTCCCACGCGAACTCAAACACCGGAATTGCGCTCCAGACATCCTCCAACGGCAACATCCTGACGAGGAATGACTCCCGCTCCAATGCGGGCTACGGCATCTATTTCCAGAATTCATCCAACAATACCCTGACCGGGAGCAATGTCTCCTTAAATGGCAGCATCGGAATCAACATCAGCACCTCTTCCGGCAATTTATTATCCAGGAACGACTCCTACTCCAACCTGGCTTACGGCATTGAGCTTCTCGACGCATCCGACAACACCCTGGCCGGAAACGATTCCCACTCGAATTCGGGCATAGGCATTTATATGAATGCGTCCTTCAATAATGTCTTGGCTGGAAACAATTCCTACTCCAATGCGGGCGAAGGACTCCGGTTTTTTAACCCCACTGACGGAAACGTCGTATCCGGCGGCAATCTGGGATATGACGCGGCTGGGGCCGATAAACCCAACACCACGGCCGAGGTCCTCTTCGACCCCAATGCTCCCGCCAAGCTTACCCTCCTGGGAGTCCGCGTCCATCCGGCCGGCGGCGTTTCTTCGACCGGACTGGACGCCTCCGGCATATGCGTGGTCTCGTATAACCAGAATTACGCGACCGGCACGATCCGGCTTTGGGGCGATTACCAGGTCGCAGGCTCAACCCTCACCCTGGACTACGCCACTCAACTCCATGCCTCGACCCATACCGCCCCCAAGCTCATGCGGGGAACGGGGCACTCCATCACGGCCGTGGTCACCAAGGACGCGAACACCCTATCGGAACTCATCACCGTCACCGCGATTGGGGCCGGAAACTGGAAGGTGGAAGGCTCCAGCTCCGGCATCCTCAATGCCTCTTTCAACTGCCCCTCCGGCGCCTGCGCGTTCAGCCATGCCAAGTTGGATTTCACGCTGAATGCGGGCGGAACGCTCAACACGAACGACTCTCTCGACTTCATCACGACCGCGGCATCCGGCGACGCCAACATCCAGAAGAGATTGCTGTTCGGTCCCGCTGCTTCCAGTTTCAACGGGAGTCGCTCCAAGCTGGAGGCGGCTTCAACGGCCGGCATCGTCCTGCGCGGAAAACCTGACGGCACCGCCCACACCCTGGTCGACATGTTCGCTTCGGGTTCCACCTATTACAGCTTCGTCGATTCCGGAGCGTTCACGGCCGAATACTCATCCTTCACCAACATGGATCCTGACGGCATACAGCTCTATGGATCAGGGGGGGTTTCCATCTCCTCATCCACCTTTGACTTTCTTGGTTTCGCCTCCGGAACCAATACCTATATCACCGCGAGAAACCTGGCATCCACCGCCGCCTTCCACAACGTCTTATTCGGACTTTCACGCTCATCTTTCGGTTACGCCTCCGCCTACAATGTGCGCGTTACGGGAACGGATACCGGTCTTAATTGGTCTTTTAGAAACCCCGGCGGCGCCCTCTCCGGCGAGGCGCACGACGACGACCCCAACTCTAAAGTAAGTTGGACTGCGGACTCTACGGCCGCTCTAGGTTGCGCGACGGATCTGAATGTCAAGCAGGACGGGTCCGGCGACCATGCAACCATCCAAGCGGCCGTGAACGCCTTGCCCGCGAGCCTGACCGGCGACTCCTGCGTGGTGATCCGGGACACGCAGACCTACGCGGAGCAGGTGACGGTGCAGGGCTTCACCAACAACGGCTACCGCATCAAGATCATGGCGGACCCGAGCTTCGTGAGCTCGGCCCCCGTCGTCAGCCCGCCCGCGTTGTCCACCGCGGCCTTCCTGATACTCAATTCGAGCGTGACGGTGCAGAAGGTCTTCGTGGCCCCGGGGAGCGCCTTGCCCTATGGGATCAAGGCATCCTCCGCCTATGCGGCGATCAGCGACGTCGTCGTGCTCGGGGGCGGGAGCATCGGTTCGGCCGGCATCATGATATCGAGCGACAGCTCGGTCACGGCTTCCAGCATCGCGGTGCAGTCGGCTGTCGGACTGAGGCTGGAGGGAAGCCGGAACACGGTATCTTTGAGCACGATCACCAACAACCATGCTTCCAGCTACGCCTTGTATCTCGACGGGGCATCGTCCAACACCCTCAACCGGATCTTCGTGTTCAACCCGTTGGGGTATGCATCCATCCTGAACGCGGGCTCCGATTTCAACGCCATCAGCCAAAGCACCTTGACCAACAACGACAACGGCTACGGCCTATTGCTCCTCTCCTCCGGCAACTCGATCCAGGGGAGCCGCTTGACGAACGTCAGCTTGATGGGTTCCCGCAACATCGTGAGCTGGAGCACGATGACCAGCGGCGCCTACGAGGGGGTCTTCATCCGGGGCTCTTCCAATACGCTGGTCAACTGCTATGTCCAGGGCGCTTCCACGGGCGCCTTGCTGGCGGGCTCCACCGGCACCGTCATCGGCGACAGCGTGCTGGCGGCGACCGGCGCGGCGGGGAAGGCCCTGGTCCTGCTCGGTCCAGACGCCTTCTACGCCTCGGGAGCCAATATCAACCTCACGCTCTCCTCCTCGACCTTCATCAGCGCCAACACCGGAACGGGGATATCCCTGGGCGAGGGGAATCTCGGCGCGTTGAGCCTGGCCTCCGCGACCGTCCGCGGCTCGCGCTATGGGCTCTCC
>CAYWAR010000367.1:0-2926 GCA_964455765.1 uncultured Elusimicrobia bacterium | reverse complement strand
GCGGGCAACGGCTCCAGCCGGCCCGAGGATGCGCTCTCCGGGCGCCTGCTCAGGGCCGTCCTGGAGTCCGCCCAGGAAGCCGTGCTCTGCACGGACTCCGAGCGCCGTGTCCTGACCTGGAACTTCGCCGCGCAGAGGCTTTTGGGCTACCCGGCCCACGAGATCGTGGGCCGGTCCATCGACATCCTCATACCCCCCCGCTTCCTGAAGGCCCATCAGGAGGGCTTCGCCCGGGCGTTGCGAAACGGGATCATCACTCCCTACCGCGAGGCCGTGGAGATCGCGGTGCTCACCAAGGAGGGAAGGGAGCTTCCGGTAACGACACGGCTCTGCATGGTCGGGAAGGGAGAGTCGGCCATCTTCGTGGCCTCCATTCAAGACCTCTCCGAGCGCAAGAGGCTCGAGGACGCGGGACGGGAGCTCACCCAGCGACTGCACATCCTCTTCGAGACCGTGCCCATCGGCATCGTGATCCTCGACCCGGAGGGGAAGGTGGCGATGCTCAATCCCCACGCGGAGAGCATGTTCGGCTGGAGCTCCGAGGAGCAGATCGGCAAGCTCCCTCTCCACCTTCCTCCGAGCGAGGGTGACTTCTTTCGACGGCACTTGTCCGCGATCCTTTCCGGGGAGACCCCCCCGCCCGCGGAGGTCCCCTGCCTGCGCAGGGACGGGAGCGTCATCTTCTGCGTCCTTTCCGCCGCCGCGATGCGTTCGGCGCAGGGCAAGATCGCCGGTGTGATCGGCCTTCTCCTGGACGTGACCGAGCGCAAGGAGGCCGAGGAGAGGACCCGGAGCGCCGAGACGCGCTTTCGCACCGTCTTCGAGCACTCGCCCTTCGGCACGGCCATCCTCGACCCGGAGACCCTGCTCCATCTGGAGTTCAACGAGCGCGCCCATCTCATGCTGGGGTACACTCGGGAGGAGTTTGCCCGCCTCAAGGCGAACGAATACTTGGTCGGCTGGACTCAAGAGGGCATGCGGGAGAATCTGCGCAAGATCATCCGGGAGGGCGGCGCCGAGATGGAACTCCTCTTGCGGACCAAGTCCGGGGAGGTCCGCAACGCGCGGGTCAACGCCCGGCGCATCGAGCTCTCCGGCAAGGCCTACATCCTCTCCATGCGCCAGGACGTCACCGAGGCCATTCGCGGACAGGCCCATGAGCGTCTGCTCGGGCGCGTGGTCGAGCAGAGCACCAACGTGGTCATCGTCACGGACCCGGCAGGCGCCATCACATACGTCAATCCGAAGTTCACCGAAACCACCGGCTGGTCCGTGCCCGAGGTCCTCGGGCAGAACCCGCGCATCCTCAAGTCAGGGGACGCGCCGGCGGAGGTCTATCGGGGGCTCTGGGAGACCGTGCTCTCGGGCAAGGAGTGGCGCGGAGAGCTCAAGAACAAGCGCAAGGACGGCAAGTTCTATTGGGCTTCCTGCTCCGTCTCCTCCATCCAGGACGCGGAGGGCGCCATCACGCACCTCATCGGGATACAGGAGGATATCACGGAACGCAAGCGCCTGCAGGAGCAGTTCATCCAGGCGCAGAAGATGGAGAGCCTCGGCCGCCTGGCCGGCGGGGTGGCCCACGATTTCAACAACCTGCTCACCGCCATACTCGGCTATTCCGAGCTCGCGCTCTCCGCCCTACCCAACGACTCCCCGGTCCGCGAGGACGTCTCCGAGATCCGGGAGACCGCGCGCCGGGCCGCGAACCTGACCCGCCAATTGCTGGCCTTCGCCCGCAGGCAGGTCGTGGCCGCGGTCGAGCTCGACCTCAATCCCCTGGTCATGTCCCTTCACAAGATGCTCCATCGGCTCATCGGAGAGGACGTCGAGTTGGTCATCCTGCCCTGCTCCGAGCCCCTTTTCGTCCGGGCCGACCCCGGCCAATTGGAGCAGGTCGTCGTCAATATGGCCATCAACGCCCGCGACGCCATGCCCGAGGGAGGCAGCCTTCGCCTCGAGCTCTCCTCCATGCGCTTCAAGGAAACGGACACCGTCCCCGTGGCCGGGATGTCTCCCGGGGAGTACGCGCGCTTGCGGGTGGTAGACACCGGCGCCGGGATGAGCCCCGAGGTCCTCTCCCGCATCTTCGAGCCCTTCTTCACCACCAAGGAGCAGGGCAAGGGAACGGGCCTCGGGCTGGCCACCTGCTTCGGCGTGGTGAGCCAGAGCGGCGGCTTCATCTCGGCCCAGAGCGTCCCGGGGCGCGGGACCACCATGAGCGTCTTCCTCCCGCGCCTGGGGTCCGCCGCCGCCGTCGAGCCGGAGCCGGCCAAGCCGGCGGCGCAGGCGGGGACGGGGACCATCCTGCTCGTCGAGGACGAGCCGGCCGTGCGCAGCATGGCCGCGCGGGTCCTGCGCCGCTCGGGCTACGCGGTGCTGGAGGCCTCCAACGGCGAGGAGGCTCTGCGGGTCGCGGCCAAGAGCGGGCCCGGCAGCATCCAGCTCGTGCTCACCGACATCGTCATGCCCCAGATGGACGGCAAGGCCTTCTCCGAGGAGTTCACCCGCCTCAACCCGGGCGTCTGCGTGCTCTTCATGTCGGGCTACATCGAGGAATCCATGCTGCGCAAGCAGGCCTTGGACCCGGACCGGAATTTCCTCCAAAAACCCTTCACGCCCGCGGCTCTGAGCGCGCGAGTGCGCCTACTCCTGGCCGGCAACTAGCGGCCGCCGCCGGCGGCCGCTCGGGGAACTCCTTGCGCTCCCGTTTCGTGTTGCGCCCCCTGATTGGACAATCGTATAATTATACGACTGTATAACTCTATTTATGCCCCGACCCAAAGGCGACGCGCAAGAGAGGCTTCTGGAGGCGGCCCGGGCCCTGGCCCTGGAACGCGGCTGCGGCGCGCTCTGCGTGCGCGAGGTCTGCCGCCGTTCCCGGGTGAACCTGGGCCTCTTCCACTACCACTTCAAGAGCAAGGACGCT
>CAYWAR010000366.1:0-2927 GCA_964455765.1 uncultured Elusimicrobia bacterium | reverse complement strand
CGGCTCAAGCGGCTGGCTGGGATCGAGCGCAAAGCATTGGCTCTGCTCCTGGCGCGCCTGGGGGGAGTTCGCCCCGAGGCGGCTCCATGCGGATCGAGGTCAAGGACTGGCGCGTCAGGCCGCTGGCCCTGCTGGAGGACGGCTTCGAGTACGACGCCGGAAAATACCTGGAGCTCTTGGAGCGCGCCGCCGAAGAAATCCTAGATGGGATCTGAAAATACGCCGGTGAGCCCGGAATGGATTATCCTTGAGGATAGCCGGGGTTACAGGGCGGCGAGCAGCGCGGCGGCGTGGCCTTTCGGGGATACCTTGCGGATCGCTTCCACGATCCTGCCGTCGGGGCCGATGACGAAGGTGGAGCGCTCCACGCCCATGTACTTGCGGCCGTACATGAACTTCTCCTTCCAGACCCCGTAGGCCTTGCAGAGCGTCTTGTCCTCGTCGGCCAGGAGCGGGAAGGGGAGGTCGAATTTCTTCTTGAACTTCAGGTGGGAGGCGGCCGCGTCGGGGCTGACGCCCAGGACCGCCGCGCCTTTCTTGAGGAAGACCTTGTGGTTGTCCCGGAAATCGCAGGCCTCGACGGTGCAGCCCGGGGTGTCGTCCTTGGGGTAGAAATAGAGGACCACGGTCTTGCCGCGGCAGCTCTCGAGGGAATGCGTCTTCCCGGTCTCGTCAACCGCCGAGAAACCGGGAGCCGCGTCCCCGGCGGCGAGCTCCGAGGGGTCCTTAGCCATCAGTTGACCGAGATGGAATCCGCGCTTCCCGGGAGCGCCGGCGCCCGGGGGCTCAGGGGCCGGGGCGTGGCGGGCAGGAGGAAATGGAAGCGGGCGCCCTTGCCGGGCTCGCTCTCGACCCAGATGCGTCCCCCGTGCAGGTCCACGAGGCCCTTTACGATGCTCAGCCCCAAGCCGAGGCCGTCCTTGCGGCCCTGCTCCGCGGGTGTGACCTGATAGAAGCGTTCGAAGATGAGGACCAGGTGGGCGGGCGCGATGCCCGGGCCGGTGTCGGCCACGCAGAAATGGGAATGCTCGCCCTCCCGGCGCACGCTGAGCGTGATCTTGCCGCCCGAGGGGGTGAACTTGAGGGCGTTGCCCAGGAGATTGCCCAGGATCTGGTGCAGGCGGTCGCGGTCCGCGAAGACCGGGGCGTCATCGGGGGCGTCGGCCGTGAGCGCGACCCCCTTCTCCTCGGCCTGCGGCGCGACGGCGAAGACGCTCTCGCGCACGGCCTCGGCCGCCGGGAAGAGCTTGGGCTCCAGCTTGACCTTGCGTCCGGCCAGGCGGGTGGACTCGAGGAGCTCCTCGATGAGCGAGTGCAGATGCCCGGCGTTGCGGTAGATGCTCTCCAGGGCCCGTTTGAGTTCGGCGGGGGTCCAGCTCTCCAGCGGCCTCTTGAGGAGGAAGCTGGTATAACCCCAGACCACGGAGAGGGGGTTCTTCAATTCGTGGGCCATGTCTTCCAAGAAGCGGGTGAGCGCCCCGTGCTCCTGGAGCAGGCGTCCCAGGTGCCGCTGGAGCTTCTCGTTGAGCGCGAAGATTTCGGCCGTGGCCGACTCCACGCGCCGATTGAGGTCGCGGTTGGCGTTCTCGAGCTCCCGGGTGCGCTCGGCCAGGGTGCGGGTGAGGGCGTAGCGTTCCGCGGCGCGGGACACGGCGGAGAGGACGATCTCCGGGGGGCAGGGCTTGGCCAGGTAATCGTAGGCGCCCTCGCGCAGGGCCTTGAGCGTGCTGTCGGTGGAGGTGAACGCGGTGAGGACCACGCCGACCGAATGCGGGTCGACGGCATGGGCCTCGTGCAGGAGGTCGAGTCCTTCCCCGTTGGGAAGGCGCAGGTCCAGGAGCAGGACCCCGCAGCCGCGCTCGGCGAGCCTCTTGCGGGCCTCCCCCATGCTCGCGGCCTGGTCCACGGGGTAGCCTTCCTTCTCCAGGACCGCAGCCTGCAGTTCCCGGGTCTCGTTGTCGTCGTCGACGATGAGTATGCGGATCTTGGTCTCGGCGTCGCTCATGGGACCTTCGACCCATATTATAGCATGCCCCGCCCTCCGCGGGGCGGGGCAAAAACATATAATCCCGTGGAGACATGAAGCAGATCATCGTCAACGCGCGGCTCCTGACCTTCGCGGGCCCCCTCGCCCCCCGCTCCGGGGCGCAGATGGGGCGGGTGGGCGCGGTGCGCGAGGGGGCCGTGCTCTTCGAGGGCGAGACGATCCTCTCGGCCGGCCCGCGGGACGCGGTCAAGACGCATCCCGCCGCGCGCATGGCGCGGGAGATCGACGCGGGGGGGCGCCTGCTCCTGCCGGGTTTCGTGGATTGCCACACCCACCCGGTCTTCGCCGAGGCGCGGCTCAAGGACTTCGACCTGCGCTCCCGGGGAAAAAGCTACCCGGAGATCGCCCGCGAGGGCGGGGGCATTCTCTCCAGCGTGCGCGGCGTGCGCGGCTCCACCGAGCGGGCCCTCGCGCAAGGCCTCCTGGCCCGCGCCCGGGATTTCCTCTCGGCCGGGACCACGCTCATCGAGGCCAAGAGCGGCTACGGCCTCGACTTGGAGGGCGAGCTCAAGATGCTGCGCGCCATACGCCGCGCCCGCGCCCAGAGCGCGCTCGAGATGGTCCCCACCTTCCTGGGCGCGCACGCCCTGCCGCCCGAATACGCCGGGAAGGCCGGGGACTTCATGGCCTTCCTCTGCGCCGAGGTGCTCCCCTCCGTCGTCAAGGAAGGCCTGGCCCAGGGGGTGGACGCCTTCGTCGAGCGCGGCTATTTCTCCCCCGGCGAGGCCGAGACCTTCCTCGCCGCCGGGCGCAAGGCCGGGCTCTGCGTGCGCGTGCACGCCGAACAGCTCAGCCGCAGCGGGGGCGCCCTGCTCGCCGCGCGGCTGAAGGCCGAGTCCGCCGACCATCTGGATTTCGTGGAGAAGGCGGACCTTCTCGC
>CAYWAR010000365.1:0-2930 GCA_964455765.1 uncultured Elusimicrobia bacterium | reverse complement strand
CCTTTCTTGCAGAGCTCGACCCCGGCGATGAAGGTGCTGGACACGGCTCCCATCCCGGGAAGGAGCACGCCGAGTCCGCCGCGGCACGGGGCTATCGAATTCCCATCTTTCATACAGTTCTCCCTTTGCGGATAAGATACGCCAAGGCGGCCAGGAACAGCGGGGCTCCGATTCCCGCGGCCCATAGGAATAGGTCCAAGCGGCCCGCCAACGCCGCCGCGACCAGAATATACACGAAATCGCGGCGGGCCAGGGCGTCTTCCAGGCGCGCAAGCAGACGCTGGGGGGTGGACAGGGACTCCTCCCCCGCCACGTCCAGGCCGTTGAAAAAGGGACCCTCGCCGCCGCGCGGCTTTGCCGCGGCGAGCGAGTAGACCAGCCAGGCCGAAGCCGAGGCCGCCAGGGCCGCCAGCGAGCCCAGGACCGGCATGGCCGGACCCAGGCCGTGCCGGTACAAGCCCACCCCCAGGCAGAGGAAAAGGGCGGCGTGCACGGCATTGTCGCCCCAGAAATCCAGAACCCCTCCCAAGCGGCTCTCCTGGAAGCGCAGGCGGGCGAGCTCGCCGTCGCAGCCGTCGAGCAGGGTGTGCCCCCACACGGCGAGGGCCCCTGCCGCGAGGGCGGCCGAGGTCCCGGCGAGCATCAGGACGGCTCCCGCGAGGCCCGCCATCGTGCTCAACACCGTCATGGCGTTGGGGCTGAGCCTCGTGTCCAGGAGGCGCCGCGTGAGGGCCAGGGAGACCCGGCGGTCGAAATGACGGGCCATGAAGCTGTCATTGGATTTTACGGCGTCTCGCAGGAGCCAGGAGAGGGGGGCTCCGTCCAACGGCGCGCTCAGGCGCACATAGGAGCTCGGGGGCATGGGCCGCCGCTCCCGGGCCAGGAAGGCCTCCTCCCGGCGGGAGACGGCACTGAGCACCGCCTTCCCCTCCGCGTCGTCGAAGGAGACGGGCTCGGCGTGCGCCTCGCCGGCGAAGGCCTTCAGGGCGTCGAGCCGGACCAAATGGTCCGCGGAAACGCCGACATAGGGCGGAGCGGCCTCTCCCTCCCCGGAGCCCGCCCAGCGGAGAGTCAGCCCCTGGGGAAGGCGCAGGCGCTCGAGCCGGGAGGGTTCCGGCGCGCGCGCCGTGATCCAGACCCGGTCGAACCCGGCCCGCGAGAGGAGGAAAAGCTGCCGCTGGAGGACGCTCAGGCCGGCCAAGCGCTGGAACATCAGGGCCGGATGGCTGACCCAGAGCACCGCGTCGGAGGTCATTACCGCGCGGGCTCCTTGTTCTCGGCGTAGAGGGATTCGATGAGGGCGGCGCAGTGGCCGGCCTCCTCCAACTCGGCGCAGCGCGCCTCAGGCTTGGCCGCGGCCGAGCGAAAATCCCGGAGCGTGCCCGAGAACCACTCGGGATGCGCGGAGGAGGCGGATATCTTCTCCGGAAAGCGGATCGTCTGAGGCGGGTCCTCTCCCCGCCGCAGGAGCAGGGCGTCGTCGAGCAGCTCCACGGAGCCGGAGCTCCCGTACACCACGCCCCACTGCCCGCGAACCGGGGCGCGCCAACTGAGCACCAGCACCGCGCTCGCGGCCTCGAAGCGGACCAGGCACACGGCCTCGTCTTCCGACTCCGCGACCGAGGGATAACCCGAGGAAGTGCCGCCTCCGAGGCTTTGGTGGCGGCCGCCCGAAGCGTGGCCCGGGAAGTTCAGGAACGCCGACGCGGAGCGGGGAGCGCGGTCCATGAGCCAGCAGGCCAGGTACAGATTGTGCCAGCCGTGGTCGACGAGGATGCCTCCCCCGGCGCGGCCTCGGTCCGTCCTCCAGTTCGACCCGGAGCGCACGGCCGCGGGACGCCGGCGCAGGGCGTGCAGCTGCAGGTGGCGCGGCTCCCCGACGGCGCCTTCCCGGAGCAGGGCGTGGAGGGCGGAGAATTGCGGGCAGTGCTTCCAATTATGCACGGGGAAGAGGGCTTTCTTCTGCCGCGCGGCTTCCGCGCGCAAGGACTCGAAATCCCTCGCGGTGAGAGCCAAGGGCTTCTCGCAGAGAACATGCAGGCGGCGGCGCAGGGCGCGCATGGCCAACTCCGCGTGCAGGAACGGCGGCACGGCGATGTCGACGAAATCCAGGCCGGACTCGGAATCCAGAAGCGCCTCCGGGGAAGGATACGCCCGAGCCCGCGGGAAGCGCGCGCGCGCCGCGGCCAGGCGCTTGGGCGCCGGATCGGCGACCGCGACGATGGAGAAGCCGGGGCCGCGCTCGAACGCCGGGGCATGGGCGTCCTCCGCGACCTGGCCGAAGCCGAGGAGGGCTCCCCGCAAGACGCCCGGGGCGGCCGACCGAGGGATAACCCGAGGAAGTGCCGCCTCCGAGGCCTTGGTGGCGGCCGTCTCGCTCATCTTTTGCCGCCGAAGCGGGCCGCGGTCGCGGCCAGGGATTCCTCCAGGATGTCGAGCCCCGCCTCGGCCTGGGCCTGGGTGATGTTGAGCGGCGGGTTGATGCGCAGGGAGGGGGAATAGGCCATGGTGATGAGTCCGCGCTGGAGGCACTCCTCGAAGAGGGCGCGGCAGGCTTCCTTGCCCAGGGGCTTCCTCGTCTTGCGGTCGGCGACGAGCTCCACGCCGATCATGAGGCCGCGGCCGCGCACGCAGCCGACGAGCGGCGAGCGCTCCCCGATGCGGCGCAGCCTCTTGAGCATGGCCTCGCCCACGCGGCGGGAGTTCTCCACCAATCCCTCCGACTCGAGAATGCCCAGGGCCGCGTTGCACGCCGCCGCGGCCAGGGGGTTGCCCCCGTAGCTCGAGGAGGAGCCGCTCGGGTTGGCGAAGGGGCGGGCGGAGGCGATCTCGGCGGTGGTGATCAGGCCGCTGACGGGGAAGCCGCCGGCCATCCCCTTGCCCACGGTCATGATGTCGGGCACGATCCCCTCGTGCTCGCAGCCGAACCA
>CAYWAR010000364.1:0-2937 GCA_964455765.1 uncultured Elusimicrobia bacterium | reverse complement strand
GGAACCAGTTCAACGACGACGTCTATGTCCCGGGCCATCCTTGACTGGGCGTAGAAGTTCATGGCCGCGGAACCGCTGACCCATGCACGGAATGCTGGACCTCGATAGCCTGTCGGCGACCGTCTTGAGGACTTCGATTTGCTCGCTCATCGGGGATGGGCTCGTAAGAAGCATAAGCCCGGTCCTCTGCAAGATATCAGTCGGAGGGGGAAGCGTCAATGCCGGGCGCCGCTCGTGGGGATGAGCGGCCGCGCCGGAGGGCTTCCTGGATCTGCCGCGGGCTCAAGGACTTTTCCAGCACGGCGGCGTTGGCGCGAGACACCTCGTCGCCGGCAGCCGCTCCGAGATGGAAGCATTTATATGCCTCGACGGGATCGGCGGGCATGCCGTCCCCGCGGTAGTGCATGAAGCCCAGATTGCGGAAGCCGCCGGCAAAGCCGCGCCGGGCCGCCGCCTGGTACCACTTCCTCGCCTCGGCGTAGCTCTGGGGCACGCCGTCGCCGCGATAGTAGAGCCCTCCGACGTTGACGGCGGCGCTGGCCAAGCCCTGCGCCGCCGCGGCCCTGTACCATTTCATCGCTTGCGCGTAGTCCTTGGGCACGCCCAGCCCCCCCGCGTAGAGGACCCCGATGTTGTCCTTCGCCTCGGCCAATCCTTGGGCCGCGGCCTTTCCGAGCCAGGCATGGGCCTCGCCATAGTCCCGGCGCAGGCCGTCGCCGTTGAAATATTTCATCCCGAGCTTGAACTGAGCCTTCGCGTCGCCGGAGGAGGCGCGGCCGCGCAGGCGCTCGACTTCCTCTTTAGGCGCGCTGGGCGCCCCCAGGACGAGAGGCTCCAGTCGAGATAGGCCTGCCGTGAGCATTGCGACAAGGAAAATCCGCGCCGGCGTGGTCATGGGTTAATTGGGAGCAGGATTCAAACGCGAGCCGCCGTGTCAGGGGTTGCGGCCCGATCCCGGGCGGGAAGCATCGCTACTGGCAGTAATTCTCCTCCCGGAAATATCGGTCGCAGAGCCGGGTGGAGGCGGACCGGCAGTCCGACATATCGTTGGAGCCATAGTGGCGCCGGTAGCGGCAGACGCGGCGTTCACCGCGCTTTACGTTCGCGGTGAAGTCGTTGCCGGTCGCGAACCGGAACTCCTCCTCGGCGGATGCGCGCACGTCCGAAGCGCCCTCCCGGTCCTCGCCGACCGCACGGCCGACCGATTCAAGGACTTTCTTGACATCTATTTCCTGATCGAAGTCCGGCGTCGAGGAAACTCCCGCCGTCCACCCCGGCGCGGCGAGAAATGCGGACGGAAGAATCCCTGCCAAGCGGCCTATAGGCATGGTCACCCCCGGACGAGCATTTTTACCGTGGCCTGATCGTACTGAAAAAGCCGCCTTGAGTCCAGTCGAGATTTAAGGAGGTACTCCTCCAAATGATCGGAGACTAAGCGATAGAGGGGGCCTGGAAGCTCCATGCTTCCAGGTGCGGATCAGGGCGAGGAAAGTTCCACCGACCCGAAGGACGATGTCGGTCAGTAGCGGAGCAGGGCGTGGCCGTAGGGCTGGAGCTCGCCGTGATGCTCCAGGCCCAGGTCGGGACGGGAGATATCCACGCGCACGGGGCGCTCGGAGGGGTTGGCCAGGACCACGGCTTTGCGTCCCCGGCCCCGGGGGAGCAGGGCGTAGCCCGCCCAGCCCTGCGCCGCTCCGTCGAGGGCCTCGATGTCGGCTTCCCCGAGCGAGGCGTGGAGCGAGCGGGCGGCCTCGAAGGTGCTCCGATAGAACGCCTTGAGCCCCGGGTCGGCGGCTTCCCAGTCCACCTTCACCGGCACGCTGAAGGGAAGGGATTTGGGCTCCTTCTCCAGGTTCGGTTTGTCGAAGCCGATCTCCTGGGAGCCGTAGAAGAGCGTGGCGCCCGGCATCATCAAGGTGAGGAAGGACGCCCCCTTCTCCCAGGGGCCGAACGCCCGCTTGGGCGAGGCCTCATCGTGGTTGCCCGTGAAATCCATGGTGTCGGACCCGCCCTTCTGCCAGCGCAGGAAAGCCGCGCGGCGCACGGCCTCCCGGATCCAGCCCGGGTCGCGGCTTTGGAGCGCGTCATACCAGCCGTGGTGGCCGCCGGGACGGCTGACGTTGTTCTTTCCATAGATGAGGTCGAAGCCCGAGGCCGAGAGCGCGTCCCAGCCGTCGTAGGCCTCGGCGATGAAGCCCGTGCCCGGGTACTCCGAGCGGACCTCCGTGATCATCTCCTCCAAGAACTCCCTCTGCGGCATGCGCAGGCCCCAGTTGCGCGAGAAATAGCCGTTGAGGACCTGATAGGCCATGTCCACCCGGAAACCGTCGACCCCGAAGCGCCGCACCCAGCCCTTGACGATGCCCGCCATCCGCCGCCGCATGGCCGGGTTGGAGTAGTCGACCTGGGCGGTGTCCACCCAATAGTCCTTGGTCCCGTTGTTGTCGTAGCCGCCGTGGCTGATCCAGAGGGTGCGGCCGCCGGAGTCATGGTCGAAAGAGCCGTAGGGCGGGCTCCGGGGGCGCGAGGGGTCCGCCTCCCGGTGGATGAAGTAGGCCGGGTCCTCGAAGAGGAGCTTCGAGTCCATGGAGGTATGGTTGGGGATGAAGTCGAGGAGGACTTTCATGCCGACGGAGTGCGCCCGCCGCACGAATTGCCGGAACTCCTCCTCGCTGCCCAACTTGGGGTTGACCGCCTCATGGTCGCGGACCGAATAGGGAGAGCCCCCGCCCGTGCCCCAGCGGTTGCGCTCGCCGATGGGGAAGATGCCCATGATCCAGAGCGTGTCGAAGCCGAGCTTCTTGATCTCGAGCAGATCCCTTTCCCCGAAATCTGCGAAGAAGCCCGCCTCCATGGCCCGGCCCTCGGCGCGGCGCTTGCCCGCCAGGTTAAAGGCCCGGGGGAATATCTCGTAGATGCGCGCCTGCTTGATCCAGC
>CAYWAR010000363.1:0-2957 GCA_964455765.1 uncultured Elusimicrobia bacterium | reverse complement strand
GGGAAGAGAGCTTATCCACGGAGCTCGCCGTGGGCTCGGTCGGGGTCTCCGGCTGGGTCGGGGAATGCGGGGTCATCGGGTCTCCATCCATCAATTCTTATAGGGCGCCGCGAGAAGGCACAGCCAGCCCGCCAGGAAGAGCAGGCCTCCCAGCGGGGTGATCGCCCCCAGGCGGCGCAGGCCGCTGAGGCTCAGAGCGTACAGGCTTCCGGAGAAGAGCAGTATGCCCGCGATGAAGCAAAGGCCTCCATAAACCGCCAGGCGGGACGCATATCTCTCCAGGACCCAGGCCGCGGCGAAGAGGCCGAGGGCATGGTAGACCTGGTAGCGCACCCCGGTCTCGAAGACGGCTTTCATCTCCGCGTCCAGAACATCCTTGAGCCCGTGGGCTCCGAAGGCGCCCAGAGCCGTGCCTAGGAGCATGAAGAGGGCGCCGGCGGAGGCGAAAAATCGGCCGTCCATCCTCCGAGTATATAATTTACGGACTCGCCGGTCCTGAAAGCCCGGAGGAGAGCTTCGCCAGGATGGCGGGCGCGTCCTGGGGCGCGGCTCCGCAAAGCCACTCGCCCTCGGGATAGAGGAAGACGTTGGGCCCCTGGGCGCACAGGTCCAGGCAGCCGGAGCGGGCGACCCGAATACTCGCCTTGAGCCCGGCCTCCTTGACCGCTTTCTTGAGCGCTTCGCAGAGCTCCTTGCCGCCCCGACCGGGATTGCCGCAGGCCGTCCGCCCATCCCCCCGGACATGCGTGCAGACGAAGGCCGTCTTCTTGTAAGGGACCGCCTTGGGGGTCATTATCCCCCATCCTACCATTTCTCCCTGACGCGGCTTCTTAAGGGCCTGGCAAACAATAACTGATTCAATTTGGAGGGCCGAGTTTGAGGTGAGTTCGAGGCGTGAGGAGGGCGCAATGCTGAAGCATTGTAACCGACGAGCAACGAAGAAATCACCCGAAATCGGCCCTCCCCGAAGGGGCCGGGGGCTTTTGCCCCAGGGCGGCGTTGCTCATCGCTTACATACTTTTCAAGTATGCGCGCTCTTCGCGCCTTGCCCTGGGGCAACATCCCCTCGGCCAAATTGACTCAGTTATTGTTTGCCAGGCCCTAGCATGCCCGAAAAAAATGCTAGATATGGACATGATGCGCGTCATCTGCCCGGCTGTCGGATGCCTCCTTTCCCTCTTGGCCGTCCTCTTCGTCGCCGGAGCCTCCGGGACGCTCCCCCCGCCCGGGCCGAGGAGGATGGAGCTCGTGGAGACCGTGCGCGTAGACGGCGGCGGCGGGGAACTTAGAGTCTGGATGCCCATTCCGCGCTCGAACCCCGAACAGCGCGTCGAGTTGCTCGGCGTCGAATCCCCCATTCCCTGGCGCAGAACGCGGGAAAAGGAGTTCGGGAACGAACTCCTCTATTTCGAAGCCCGCCGACCCGGAGCCGCCGTCCTGCGCGCGCGCTATCGCATCACGCGCACGGAGCAGGCGCCGGCCGCGGAAGCCCAGCCCCCCCTTTCCCGGAAAGAACGCGAACTTTTCACCACGCCGCGCGGGCTCGCGGTCGTCGATGAGGAAGTCCGCCGCCTCGCGCGGGAGGCGGGCCGGGGCTCCCAAGACCCCCTGGAATCCGGCCGAAGGCTCTATGACGCCGTGCTCTCGCTCATGTCCTACGACAAGTCCGAACCCGGGTGGGGAGAAGGCGACACCCGGCGGGCCTGCCGCGTGGGAAAGGGGAACTGCACCGATTTCCACTCGCTCTTCCTGTCCCTTGCCATGGCCCGGGGCCTCCCGGCCCGTTTCCTGATGGGCGTTCCCGTCTCGGACTCTCCCGCGCAGGAGCTGGGCCGGGACTACCACTGCTGGGCCGAGTTCTACGCGGCCCCCCTCGGCTGGGTCCCGGTCGACATCTCGCAAGCCTGGAAGACCGGAAAGAAGGAGTCGTTCTTCGGCTCCCTCGATGACCGGCGCATACTCTTCACCGTGGGCCGCGGGCTTCTCCTCGAGCCCGCCCAGCGCGGGCCGCGGCTGAACTATTTCGCCTATCCCCATGTGGAGATAGACGGGAGACCCGACCCGCGCTACGCGCTGGAAAGGCTCGTAAAGACCCAGGAGGGACGATGACGAAAGTAAGCATGCTGTTGACCGCGGCTTTGGCTTTGGCCCTGCCCGCCGCCGCGGGCGAACACCCGGAACATCCCAAGGGCCATGAGCACCCGGGAAAGGAACAGGCGGACAAGCACGAGCATCCGGGCCGCGGAAAAAACGCCGCGCACAAGGAGCTCATGAAGGAGTTCGTCGCCGCCGTCGAGGGCGACATCGCGGCGAAGACCGCCGGCTCCGGCGGGAAGTTCATGGTGTCCGACGAAGCGCTCAAGAAGGATTGGGGGCTGAAGCTCCTGCGCATCCACAAGCACAAGATCGCCCGGCTCTCGGAGGACTCCTTCTTCGCCTGCGCGGACTTCAAGGAGACGGAAGGCAAGGGCAAGGTGGACCTGGACTTCTACGTAAGCAAGAGCGACGCGGGCTGGAAAGTCGACAAGGTCCTGGTGCACAAGGTGGACGGCAAGCCCCGCTTCACCTACAACGAGAAGAACGAAATCGTGCCCCTGGAGGAGAAATCCTCCAAGGGACATGAGCACCCCAAGGGAGGGGAACACCCGAAAGAACATCCCTCGCATTGAACCGGCGGCCGGATCGGAAGGGGGCCATCAGGGATTGGCCTCCATCCTCCAAGAAATAGGAACCCAAGAGATTCCTCGCCTGCGAGTGGGAATTGGGGGAGGACAACCCAAGGGAGATTGGACACCCTTCGTGTTGGGAACCTTTAGCGCTGCGGAACAAAAAACGTTGGTCGCTGCGGTGGACTTAAGCGCGCAAGCTTGTGAGCACTGGTTGGCTGAAGGAATGACCGCAGCCATGAATCGTTTTAATCGTCGAAAGGTGGAAAGCTAGATGACAAATGGAGTCAA
>CAYWAR010000362.1:2618-2958 GCA_964455765.1 uncultured Elusimicrobia bacterium | reverse complement strand
CTCAACGCCGCCGCCACTTCCGGGCTCAGGGCGGACCTGACCTTGGTCCTCGACATCCCCGACGCCCGTTTCCTCGATCGCGCCACGACGCGCAAGCTCGACCGCCTGGAGCTCGAATCGCGGCGCTTTCGTCTTACGGTGGCCAGGGCCTATCGGCGATTGGCGAGGACCGAGCCGCGCACCGTGCTCATCGACGCGGATAGGCCGAAGGCCGAAGTCCACGAGGAGATTTTGGGGAGAGTGTTGAACGTCATTTCGAGGAAGCCTGCTTCATGATACAGCACATGTCCCCCCGGACGGGGGCGGGGGAAGGCGGTATGCGGAGCAGCGATTTTGGCGG
>CAYWAR010000362.1:0-2608 GCA_964455765.1 uncultured Elusimicrobia bacterium | reverse complement strand
TCGGTTCAAGTAAACAGACTTTATGAACCAGCATCCGGGCCCCCGGACGGGCGCGCCCCCCCCGGGGGGGAGCGCCTTCATGGGGGGGGTGCTGCTTGGTCAGGACCGTGCCCTTGGGCGGCTGCGCGGGATGCTTCAGAGCGGGCGCATTCCGGAAGCCCTGCTCTTTTGCGGACCCATGGGCGTGGGGAAGTCCTTGTGCGCCCGGGAATTCGCGAAGGCTCTCAACTGCGGCGGCCAAGGGGCCGCCCTCAGCGGCCCCTGCGGCGCGTGTCCATCCTGCCTCCAGGCGGAGAAAGGGCTCGACTTGGACATCCAGGTCGTCAACGCGGCCTACCAGGCCTCCATCACCCAGGAGGACCCGGCCAAACAGCGCGGCATCAAGATAGACACCCTGCGTCATGTGATCAAGGATTTCGAACTGCGCTCCATGCTCGGCCGCTGGAAGACCGCCATCGTCGAGGACGCGCACCTGCTCTCCACCGAGGCGGCCAACGCCATGCTCAAGTCCCTGGAGGAGCCGCCCACGCGCTCGCTTTGGATCCTGATCACCCACCGGAGCGAAGGCCTCCTCTCCACCATCCGCTCGCGCTGCCAGCGAGTGCCTTTCTCCCCGCTTCCCGAGGAGATGCTGGCCCGCTTCCTCGAAGACCGCGGCTGCCCTCCGGAGGAAGCCGCGTCCCTCGCCCGCCGCAGCGGCGGTTCCCCCGGCAGGGCCCTCGCCCTGCGCGAGAGCCCCCTCCCGGACCCGGCGGACTGGGTCGGCGATCCGCTGGCCCCGTTCCGGCTCGCCGAGACGCTCCCCAGGGAACTGCATCTCTCCCGCCCCGTAGTCGAGGCGCAGCTCGGGCGCATGGCCTGGCATCTGCGCGAGCGCGAGGACGGGCTCTCCTCCTTCCGTTCGCGGGCCGCCCTACGGGAGCTCATGAGCCTGCGCAAGGCCCTGGCCTCCAACGCGGACCCGCGCTTGGTCTTGGAGTTGGCCGCGCTCAAGCTCCAGCAATCGGCGGCCCCATGAAGAAGTTCTACATCACCACTCCGCTCTATTACGTCAACGCGGCCCCCCATATCGGCCACGCCTACACCACGCTGGCGGCCGACGTCCTATCGCGGTGGAGGGCCTCCCGCGGGGAGGCCGTGCATTTCCTCACCGGGACCGACGAGCACGGCTCCAAGATCGAGGCCGTGGCCAAGGAGGCCGGGAAAGACCCTCTCTCCTTCGCGGACGGCATCGCGGCCAAGTTCGCCGCGCTCTGGAAGCTTCTGGACGTGCGCTGCGACGACTTCATCCGGACCACCGAGCCCCGCCACGAGGCGCGCGTGCAGGCCGTCTTCGAGCATCTGCTCTCCACCGGCGACATCTTCAAAGGCGCCTACACGGGCTACTACTGCGTCTCCTGCGAGACCTACTGGACGCAGACGGATCTCAAATCCCGGGATCGCGAGAAACGCGAAGGCGTTTCTCGTGATCCCGGCCCCGTCTGTCCTGACTGCAAGAAGCCGGTGTCCTGGGTCGAGGAGGAAAGCTATTTCTTCAAGCTCTCGCGCTTCCAGGAGCCTTTGCTCAAGCACTTCGACTCCCACCCCGCCTTCCTCCAACCCTCGCACCGCGCCAAGGAGATCGTCAACTTCGTCAAGGAAGGGCTCCGGGACCTCTCCGTGTCCCGGACCAACGTCCGCTGGGGGGTGCGCGTCCCCTCCCACCCCGAGCACACGGTCTATGTCTGGTTCGACGCCCTCCTCAACTATGTCACCGCCGCGGGCTACACCCCCCCCGGCTTCACTCCCCCCGGACCCGCGGGCCAGGACTTCGCCGGGGTCTGGCCCGCCGACATCCACCTAGTCGGCAAGGAGATCTACCGCTTCCACGCGGTCATCTGGCCGGCCATGCTCATGGCCCTGGGCCTGCCCCTCCCGAAATCGGTCTTCGCCCACGGCTGGTGGACGGTCGAGGGCGAGAAGATGTCCAAATCCCGCGGGAACATGGTGGACCCCCAGGAGGTCTGCGCCGAGTACGGGGTGGACGCCTTCCGCTATTTCCTCTTCCGGGAGATGCCTTTCGGCAACGACGGGGACTTCTCGCGCGAGTCCCTGCGCAAGCGCTACAACTCGGAGCTGGCCAACGACTTGGGAAACCTCCTCAACCGGGTCACGCAGATGGTGGACAAGTACCTCGCCGGCGCGCTCCCCGCCCGGCCCCTCGTGGACCGTGCTCTGGCTAAGGATGTCCTGGCCCAGGCTCCCAAGATCGAGGAGGCCATGGAGCGTCTCGCCTTCCAGGAGGCGCTCAACCTCATCTGGGGTGAGGTCGGACGCTTGAACCGCCATGTGGACAAGGAAGCCCCGTGGAAACTGGCCAAGACCGACCCGGAGGCCCTGAAACTCCTGCTCTTCGACCTGGTCTGGTGCCTGCGCATGATCGCGGGCTGGATATACCCCTTCATGCCCTCGACCTCGGCGAAGATGCAGGCCGCCCTCGGCGTGCGGCAGTTCCCCGCGCCGCTCACCCCCGAAGAGGTCCTGGGCGGCCCCTCCGGGGAGAAGATCGCCAAGAGCCCGCCCCTCTTCCCCCGCAAATTGTGACCAAGACCGCCGCCAAAACAAAAAC
>CAYWAR010000361.1:0-2994 GCA_964455765.1 uncultured Elusimicrobia bacterium | reverse complement strand
AGCCCGGAGGAGACCAAGCAGATCAAGGACCGCTTCTTCCGGGAGGCCGAGTCGGCCGGGACGCTCAATCACCCCGGCATCGTCAAGATCTACGACGCGGGCGAGGAGCAGGACATCTGCTTCATCGCCATGGAACTGCTCGATGGGCACGACCTGACCAAGTTCGGCACCAAGGAGGGCATGCTCGACCCGCTCACGGCCATGGATTACGTCGCCCGGGTCGCCGAGGCCCTGGACTTCGCCCACGGGCAAGGCATCGTCCACCGCGACATCAAGCCCGCCAACATCATGCTCCTCAAGGACGGGACCATCCGGGTGGCGGACTTCGGCATCGCGCGCATCACGGCCTCCTCCAAGACCGCCACCGGGACCGTCATGGGCACCCCCTCCTACATGAGCCCGGAGCAGATCGCGGGCAGGAAGGTGGACGGCCGCTCCGACTTGTTCAGCCTGGGGGTGGCGCTCTTCGAGCTCCTGACGGGCGAGAAGCCTTTCAAGGGCGGCGAGGGGATCGGCACCCTGCTCTTCCAGATCGCCAACGACCCCGAGCCCGAGCCTCTCGCAGTCAACCCCAAGATGCCCCGCTGCGCCTCCGCCGTGGTGCATAAGGCGCTCAAGAAGCAGCCCGATGAGCGCTACCAAAAAGGCTCCGAGATGGCCGCGGACCTGAAGGCCTGCATCGAATTGGTCAAGAGCGGCAAGGACACGGCGGCGGCCCAGGAGCCGCCGTCCTCGAAGGGCGTGCTTTCACCTCTCCCGCAGAGGGCGGCGGTCCCCGCCGCGCCGGAGCCTGTCGCGGCGCCGGTAGCCGCCGAAGCCGTGCAGCCGGAACCGGAACCCGTTGCGGCCGCGCCGGAAGCCGCCGAGACCGTCGTGCTCCCCCCGGCGGCCGAGGAGCCGCCGTCCTCGGAGGGCGGACTTTCACCTCTCCCGCAGGGGGCGGCGGCCGAGTCTCCGACCGCATGGATGGCCGATGCCGCCCCGACTCTCTCCGCCGCGGCGGCGGCCGAGGAGCCGCCGTCCTCGGAGGGCGGACTTTCTCCTTTCCCGCAGGGGGCGGCGGCCGAGGAGCCGCCGTCCGAGGCTCCGGCACCCGCCCCCGTTCCCGTCGAGCAGACCATGAGTTTCGAGCCGGCGCCCGAGGCCGAGGCGGCGCCTGCGGTCGCGGAGGCCGAGCAAGCCGCCCTCCCCGCCGCCGCGGACATGACCCTTTCCGTCGAGCCCGCACCCTCGGCCGAGCGGACCATGAGTTTCGAACCGGCTCCTGCGGCGGCTCCCGCCGCCGCGGAGAGACAGCCTTCTTCGGATGAAACCATGGTCCTCTCCCCGCTCAGCGCCGCGGAGCTCACGCGGGCGCCCGCTCCCGCCGCCCCCGCTCCGTCCTCCGATGAGACCATGGTCCTCTCCCCGCTCAACGCCGCGGAGCTTTCCCGCGCCGCGGCCCCGCCGCCCGCGGCGGAGCCGCCCATCGAACTCGAGCTCGGGGCCCGGCCCGGCGCCGGCGCGGGGTCCGGGATCGTGCCTCCTCCTCCCAACCCCGCGCTCGCCGCCGAAGGCGCCGTGCTTCCTCCTCCCGCGCCTTCCAGCGACATCGAGCTGGGGCCCAAGGGCGGGACCGGCCCGGCGGCGCCGGCCTCGGACAAGACCCTGAAGATCGACGACATCGAGGCCTATATGAAGCAGTTCGCGGCGGCTCGGCAGGCCGCCAAGGCGGCTGGGCCGCCCGAGGGCTCTGCGCAGGGCAAGACGCCGGAGGAGATCGCCTCCTCCTTGCCCGGCGGGGACCCTCCCGCCGCGGAGACTCCTCCGTGAGCCGCCTCACGCTCGACATCTACGGCAAGACGGATCTGGGCTGCGTCCGGGAGCGCAACGAGGATAATCTCATCATCGACGAAACGCTGGGCCTCCTCGTCGTGGCCGACGGGATGGGCGGGCATAATTCCGGGGAGGTCGCCAGCCAGACGGCGGTGGACACCATCCTGCAGTGCGCGCGCCAGATGCTCTCCGGAAGCAAGATCATCGTCCCCGACGGGGACCACTCGCGTCCCGTGCGCTCCCGCCAGCTCGAATACATGGTGCAGACCGCCAACATGATGATCTTCGAGAAGGGGCGCGCTTTCCCCAAGGACCACGGGATGGGGACCACGGTGGTGGCGGTGCTCCTCGATCCCAAGTCCCTGACCGTGGCGCACGTGGGAGACAGCCGCCTCTATCGGCACCGCGCCGGGGCGCTCGAGCAGATCACCGACGATCATTCCCTCGTCATGGACCAGGTGCGCCAGGGCCTCATCACCCGGGAGCAGGCGGAGCACTCCAATCTCCAGAACATCCTCACCCGCGCCTTGGGCACGGAGGAGAAAGTCGTGGTGGACGTCGCGGAGCACCCGGTGCTTCCCGGGGACTCCTTCCTGCTCTGTTCGGACGGGCTGACGAAGATGGTCAGCGAAGCCGACACGGCCCAGGCTCTCGAGCGTTGCCGCACCGCGCAAGAGGCCGTGGACGCGCTCATCGAGGCGGCGCGCGGGGCGGGGGGGGTGGACAACGTGACCGTCGTGATCGCGCGCGTGCGCGAGGCCGGAGGAAGGATCGGGGGCATTTTTTCTAGACTATTGGGGAGAAGGCCCTGATGCCCAAGCTCCTGCTCAAATTCAACGCGGCCGTCATCCGGGAGATCCCGATCGACAGGACCGCCTTGAGCGTGGGACGCAAGCCGGATAACGACATCGTCATCGACAATCCCGCGGTCTCCGGCCACCACTGCAAGATCGTCTCGGCGGGGGACACTTTCTACGTAGAGGATCTCGATTCGACCAACGGGACCTTCGTCAACGAGAAGCGCGTCATGAAATCCGGGCTCCATCACAACGATTCCATCGGCATCGCCCGCCATTCCCTGGTTTTCATGGATGAGAAGGCCGCCGCGGCTCCTCCCCCCAAGCCGTCGGCCCCGGCCGCTCCCAAAACCGAGCCGGCCTCGGCGTCCGAACCCGCCCC
>CAYWAR010000360.1:0-2997 GCA_964455765.1 uncultured Elusimicrobia bacterium | reverse complement strand
AACTCGACCCGGAGAGCGCGGACGCATACACCGCCCGGGGACGGGCCCACCGGGCGGGTGGGGACCTCGTCTCGGCGGTCAAGGATTGGACCCGGGCGCTCAAGATCCACCCCCAGCATCTGGTCGCCCGCTACAACCGGGCGCGCGCCTACCGAGACCTCGGCCATTCCGACAAGGCGATGGAGGAACTGACCCAGACGCTTCGGGAGAACCCCCGCTTCCACCTGCCCTACGGGCTCCTGGGCGTCATCTTCGCGGAGAAAGGCGACACCGACAGGGCGATGAAGGCCTATTCCAAGTCCCTCCAGCTCCATCCTGATTACGCCTTCGCATACATCGGACGGGCCGCGGTCCGCTTCAAGCTGGACCAGCCGAAACTCGCCTTCCAGGATCTCGATGAAGCCGTGCGCTCGGCGCCCGAGGATTACGCCCCTTATCTTAATCGAGGCGAAGCCCGCTTGCGCTCCGGGGACAGGGAGGGCGCCGTCTCCGATTTTAAGTCTCTTCTCGACCCGAAGGTCGCGCTGGATCATCCCGCTTCGGCCGTGGCGGTCGGCGACCGTTTCCGGGAGAACGGGCTGGCCGAGGAAGCCATCCGCATGTACACCCGGGCCCTGCAGGCGGCTTCCTTCGATTCGACCCCGCTCTCGAAGACCGCCGCGGAAAACGCCCTCCTCAAGAGGGCCTCGGCCCTCGCCTCCCAGCATGAGGACGCCAAGGCGCTCAAGGACCTCAACGAAGCCGTGCGCCTGAGCACCGGATCGGCCGCGGCCTATACGGCGCGGGGCGCCCTGCTCCTGAGGACGGGCGGGGACCTCAAAAAGGCGGAGGAGGACCTGCATCGCGCCTTGCGCCTGAAGCCGCGGCACGCTCCGGCTCTCTCGGCGCGCGGCAGCCTCCGTGCCCGCCTCGGGAAAGTGGAGGAAGCCCTCAAGGATTTCACCGCGGCCATCGTCGCGGATCCGGATTCGGCCGATGCCTACAACAACCGGGGGGCCCTCTACGCCAACGCGGTCCGGGACTACGACAAGGCCGTGGAGGACCTCTCGAAGGCGGTGGAGCTCGACGACTCCGTGCCCGCCTACCATCTCAACCTCGCCTCGGCTCGCCTGCAGCGCAAGGATTTCTTGAAAGCGGTGGAATCCTGCGACGCCGCGCAAAAGCTCAAGGGGGGGGCTGAGCAGACCTTTGGCATCCGCGCCCAGGCCCGTTTCCAGATGGGCGACCGGGTCAAGGCGGCGCAGGACGTGGAAGAGGCCCTTTCCCAGGTCCCGAAATCCTCCCAGCTCAACGCCCTGCTAGGGGTTTTCAAGCTCCGTTCGCGCGACTACGGGCAGGCCGTCGCCCAGTTCGACAAGGCCCTCTCCCTGGACAAGAAGAACGCCCGGGCGCTCTACTACCGCGCTCTCGCCTACGGGGCCATGGGGGAGTACCGCAAGGCCCTGAGGAATTTCGAGGACGCCGGGGAGGCGGACAAGCGCTTCGCCGACGCCTTCGTCGGCGCCTGCCAAGCCCAGCGTCTTCTCGGCAGGCCCAAGGAGGCCGTCCGAGCCTGCGGCCAAGCCTTGTTCATCGACCGCCAGCATCCCGCGGCCATGCTCCAGCGCGGCCTGTCTTATCTGGCTCTCGGAGAGTACCGCGAAGCCGTCAAATACCTCGATGAGGGCAACCGCCTGGGCACGGCCTCGGCGCAGGCCCTGCTGGCCAGATCCATCGCCCACGCGGCCCTTCGGCAATATAAGGAGTCCGATGAGGCCTATCGCGAGGCCATGAGCGTGGATTATCTCGCCCGGATCGCGGACATCAACTTCGGCGAGCCGCCCAATCAGAAACTGGACTACGCGGCCCAGATACAGGCCCTTTCCGAGACCCTGGAACAGGACCCGGACAACCCGCACATGTACCTGGTGCGCGGGAACGCGGAGTCCAATTCCCTGCATTTCGACCGGGCCATCCAGGAGTACACCCGGGCCGTAGAGACCGACGGCTCCCTAGCCGCCGGCTACCTCGACCGCGGCCTCTCCCTCATCGAGCAGCAGTCCTTGGATTCGGCGGAGGCGGACATGCGCAGAGCCCTGGAGTCATCCCCCAAGGACCCGGAAGCGCACGAGGGCCTCCTGACGGCGCTGACCGCCCGCGCGAAATACGCGGCGGCGGCCAAAGCCGCGTCCGAAGCGCTCAAACTGCACCCCAAGAACCCGCTGCTTCACATGAAAGCCGGAAACATCCGCTACTTCCTCAAGGACCTCGCCAAGGCCGAGGACCATTACCGGCAAGCCCTCCAGGCCGACCCCTCCCACGCCCCGGCTTACAACGGGCTGGGACTCTGCCGTTTCTCGCGCAAGGAGCACGCCGCGGCTCTCGAGGAATTCAGCCGGGCGCTGTCCCTGCGTCCGGAGTCCGACCGTTTCTACCGCAACCGGGCCTCCACATTTGTTAACATGGGTGACTTCGCGAACGCGGCCAAGGACTATAAGGCCGCCATCGACGCGAGCCAGGACCCTGAAGCGGTGGAGGAATACCGGAAGCTCATGCAGAACGCCCAGTCCCGCATCCCGCGCGCCGCCGAGAAGGACTCCTCCCGCCTTTTCGAGTGACGTGAAGATTCCCGTCCTCTTCACCCAGGGCCGGCCGGTCTTTTCTTTCGAGTTCTTCCAGCCCAAGACCCCGCAGGATGACGCCGCCTTCCGCGACACGGTGGGCCGCCTCAAGGCGCTCTCCCCGGATTTCGTCACCATCACCTACGGAGCCGCGGGCTCGGCCCGCGAGAAGACCTTCGAGACCGCCGAGTGGATACGGCGGGGAGCGGGCTTGGAGACCGCGGCGCACCTCACCTGCATCTCGCACACGCGCGGCGAGCTCTCCGCCATCCTCGAGCGCCTGCGGAACGCGGGCATAGAGAACATCGTGGCCCTGCGCGGCGACGCGCCCAAAGACGGCGCCGCCCCCGCCGCGGATGGAGCACGGCCGCGCTCCGAGGACGGCGCGCCCATGCGC
>CAYWAR010000359.1:0-3006 GCA_964455765.1 uncultured Elusimicrobia bacterium | reverse complement strand
AGGATAGGCTGGAGACGATCGCGGGCCAGCCCCCGGAGCTCGGCGAGCCCTTCATCTCCTGCCCCTTCGCCCCGCGCTGCGCCCAGGTCCTGCCTAAATGCCGGGAGGTTGACCCGCCTTCTTTCGAGGCCGGCCCCTCGCACGCGGCCTCCTGCTTCCTGCTGAAGCCTTAAAACCGCCTTGGCATCATGGCGCGCTAGGATGCGAAAGCCGCTAGGGTCTGGTGCGAGTAGGACATGATGATCCGTGCCCTCTGCCAGGCTTTGGAGTCGTGGGCGGCATGCCAGAGATCGTAGTTCCTCTGCAGATTAAGCCAAAGCTCGGGAGTCGTACGGAAGGCTTTTGCCAGGCGAAGGGCCATGTCCGGAGTGACGTCTCCGCGCTCGTTGACGATCTTGGAAACGGTCTTGCGCGACACCCCGAGCGCCGCCGCCGCTTGGGAAACGGCCAAAGACAGCGGTTCGAGGTAGTGCCTCTTTAAGATTCCGCCCGGATGCGTCGGAGGCCGTTTCCTCGAGATCATTTTGACGGCCCAGTGCCCCATGAGATCCCCTTTGAGGGGGTGGAGGCCGGAGGCCGGCTATTTGAATTCCTGTTTTTCGTAATCGAGCGCTTTCCGAATCTTTTCTAATGCTTGTCCAAGGGTTTTGATGTTTTTGGTCGGCGGGCTCCTCCGTCCAAACCCCAGCGGTCAGTTGAGCTTTGGACGCCCAGCGGAGGGGGAACTTACGACAACACCCGAACTGTTCCTCGGTCACGCACCGCGCTTGGCGAACCGCGCCATGCGGCGCGCCGCGCAATCCTCGTCGAAGCGGTTGGCTTCCTCGCGGGTGAAAAAATGGTGGATACCCTTGGGAATCCCGGTGAGAGACGGCCGGCTAGGGCTTGGCGCGGCGGGCCTTGCCGCCCAGGAGCTGCCCCAGGACGGCGCAGGCGAGGAAGAGCGGGACGGCGCGCAGGCTGAGGTGATTGCACACGCGCAGGGCGGCGATGAGCGGGACGGAAAGGTGCACATAGAGGAACCAGGCCGGGGAGAACTTCCGCGTCCCCTGCCGCAAGTAGCCCAGCGGCAGATTCACCCCGATCGCGAGCAAGGATATCCAAAGCAGGGCCGTCCGCTCCATCCTCCGCCGATTGTAAACAATCCCATAAACTGATAAAAGCGTCGAGGCGAACGCGCACAATGAGAGTCCCCCTGGTAGAGACCCGCGCACTCGGCAAGCGATTTTGCACCACGCGGGGTTTTTTCGAGAAGAAGGCCGTGGCCGCCGTCGACGGCGTGAGCCTTTCGATCTTTCCGGGAGAGAGCTTCGGCCTGGTGGGGGAATCCGGCTGCGGGAAATCCACCCTGGGCCGCCTCGTCCTGGCCTTGGAAAAGCCGACCTCGGGCTCGGTGCTCATCGACGGCAAGGACCTCTCGGACCTGCGCCCGGGAGAGCTCCGCTCCCTGCGCCGGAGCCTTCAGCCCGTATTCCAGGACCCCTTCTCCAGCCTCGATCCGCGCATGAGCGTGCGGCAGACGCTCGAGGAGCCCTTCCTGATCCACGGCGAACTCAAAGACAAGACCCTGCTCGAGAGCAGACTAAAGCGCCTTCTGGAGATGGTCGGCCTCTCGGCCGCTCATCTCGACAGGTACCCCCACGAGTTCTCCGGCGGACAGCGCCAGCGCGTCTGCATCGCCCGGGCCCTGGCCCTGGAGCCCAAGCTCCTGGTGGCCGACGAGCCGGTCAGCGCCCTGGACGTCTCCATCCAGGCCCAGATCCTGAACCTGCTCAAGGACCTGCAAAGCGAGCTCGGCCTGGCCTACCTTTTCATCTCGCATGACCTCTCCGTGGTTCGCCACCTCTGCGACCGTGTGGCGGTGATGTACCTGGGACGCATCGTGGAACTCTCCCCGAGCGAGGAGCTCTTCCGCGATCCCCAACACCCGTATACCGAGGCCCTGCTCTCGGCCGTGCCCGTGCCGGACCCGGTCTTGGAACGCGGCCGAAAGCGCGTGCTGCTCTCCGGGGACCCGCCGAGCCCTTTCGATCCGCCTTCAGGCTGCCGCTTCCACCCGCGCTGCCGCTACGCCCGAGCCGAGTGCCGCACGGGCGACCCCGGCCTCTTGTCCGTCGGCGATGGCCGCTGGGCCGCCTGCCCCGTCCTGCCCTTCCAAGCCTCGCCGAGCGAGGCCGCTTTATGTCCAAGATGAACGAATTCACCCAGGAGCGAACCCCATGAGCACCGAACTCAAGCACAAGCCCTATGTCGCCGATCATGAACATCTCGCCGAGTTCACCTGGCCCGCGGTCCTCATGGGCGCGGTGCTGGGCATCGTCTTCGGGGCATCCTCCCTGTACCTGGTGCTCAAGGTGGGGATGACGGTCTCCGCCTCCATCCCCATCGCGGTGCTCTCGATCACCCTCTTTCGCCTCCTCAGCCGCCTGCCCGGCGTGCGCAGGGCGACCATCCTCGAGAACAACATCGTGCAGACGACCGGGTCGGCCGGCGAGTCCATCGCTTTCGGCGTCGGCGTGACCATGCCCGCGCTCATGATCCTGGGCTATGAGATGGACGTGGCGCGCGTCATGGTCGTGGCCTCGCTCGGCGGACTCTTGGGCGTGCTCATGATGATCCCCCTGCGCCGCGCCTTCATCGTCAAACAGCACGGCCGCCTCCCCTACCCCGAGGGGACGGCCTGCGCCGACGTGCTCATCGTGGGCGAGCAGGGAGGCTCGAGCGCCAAGACCGTCTTCACCGGCTTCGGCCTCGCGGTCCTCTACAAGGTGCTCATGAGCGGCCTCAAGCTTTGGAAGGACGTCCCGGAACGGGCGCTGGGCTTCTTCAAGGGCGCGGCGATCAGCGGCGAGGTGGCCCCGGAGCTCTTGGGCGTAGGCTACATCATCGGAACGCGCATCTCCTGCGTCATGGTGGCCGGCGGCGTGCTCGCCTCCTGGGTGCTCATCCCGGCCATCAAGCTCTTCGGCGACGGCCTGGCCGCCCCGCTCTTCCCGGCGACCAAGC
>CAYWAR010000358.1:0-3031 GCA_964455765.1 uncultured Elusimicrobia bacterium | reverse complement strand
CACGAAGAGCGACGAGCGAGACACGAGCGGCGGCCGAACGGAGAGGCCGACCGCTGTCCCCGAAGGCGAACTCCGGACCGGCTCCTTGCCCTCGACTCCTTATTTCCCGATATCCTCGTTCCAGAGGGCGGGGTTCTTGGCGATGAAGTCCTTCATGAGGGCGGCGCAGTCCGCGTCGTCGAGGTCGACGACCTCCACGCCGTGCGCGCGCATGAACTCCGGGCCTCCGGGGAAGGTCCGGCTCTCCCCCGCCACGACCTTGGGGATGGTGAACTGCACCACGGCGCCCGAACAGAGGTAGCAGGGCATCAGGGTGGAGTACAGGACGGCGCCGTGGTAGTTCCCCACGCGCCCGGCCTTGCGCAGGCAGTCGATCTCGGCGTGGGTGATGGGATCGCCTTCCTGGACCCGCCGGTTGCGGCCGCGGCCGATGATCTTCCCATCGCGCACCAGCACCGAGCCGATGGGGATGCCGCCTTCCGCGAGCCCTTGGCGCGCCTCCTCGATGGCCGCCTGGAGGAAGGGGTCCTTCATTTGGTGAGGAGGAGCTTGAGGGAGATCATCAGCAGGGCCGCGCCGAAGACCTTCTTGAGGGCCGCGTTGGAGAGGAGTACCGCGAGTTTCGCGCCGAAGAGGCTGCCGAAAACGAATCCGAGGCAGAGAAGGGCGGCTATGCGCAAGTCCACGTGGCCTTGCTTGTAATAGGTCCAGGCCGCCAGTATGCCGATGGGGGGGACGAGCATGGCCAGCGTGGTCCCCTGGGCTTGGTGCTGGGAGAGGCCGAAGAAGAGGGTGAGGGATGGGACGATGAACACCCCTCCGCCGATGCCCACCACGCCGCTGAGCACGCCCGCGACGAGGCCCAGGAGGATGTAGAGGACGCTCACGAGGCGAGTATACCAATTCAAACCGCCGGGGGGGCCGCTGAAGGCCGGCAAGACGCCGCGGCGTGTTGTATCATGCCTTCCGTGCCCCCGTTCAGGCAGGAAAGCCGCGTGCTCCCCGAGGAGGAAGGTCTCACCCTTTCGGCGCTGGTGCGCCGCCGTCTTGCCGCCGCCGGAGCCGGGGCAGCGTGGTCACGGGCGCGCGACCTCTGCGAGCGCGGCAAGGTCATCCTCAATGGGGAGGCGGCGCTCGACCCGGCCGCCCGCGTCAAGAGCGGGCAAAGTCTCGTCATCGATTTGCATGCGCGCCCCCCCAAGCCTCCGACGGCGGCCAAGATCGTCTTCGAGGACGCCCACCTCGTCGTCATCGACAAGCCTTCCGGCGTCTCCAGCGTGCCCTTCGCGGAGGGCGAGACGGGCACGGCGATGGAAAGCGTCCTGGAGGCCTGGCGCCACCAAAGGCGGCGCTCGCTCGCGCGCGGGCTCCGAGTCGTGCACCGCATCGACAAGGAGACCTCGGGCCTGCTGGCGTTCGCCAAGAGCGGGCGCGCCCAAGAGGCGCTCAAGGCGCTCTTCCACGCGCACGACATCGAGCGCGCCTACCTCTGCGTCGCCTACGGGCGCGTGAGCGAGGGGAGGATCGAGTCGATGCTGGCCCCCGACCGGGGCGACGGACTGCGCGGCTCGACGCGCCGTCCCGGCGCGGGCAAGCGCGCGCTCACACATGTTCGCGTCTTGGAGGAGTTGGGGCCGGCGACGCTCTGCGAGGCGCGGCTGGAGACGGGCAGGACGCATCAAATCCGCATCCATCTCTCCGAGGCGGGGCATCCGATCCTCGGCGAGCGGGTCTACATCCGCGAATGCGGAAAAAACGAGCTCGAGCTCATCGAATCGCCGCGCCTGCTCCTGCACGCGGCCACGCTCGGCTTCATCCATCCCATCACCGGGGCGCGCGTGCGCCTGTCCTCGCCGCTGCCTGAAGACTTCCGCGCGGAGCTCGCGCGCCTGCGGCGGATCGGGCGGTAAGGCGTTAAAAGTCGGGGGGGTCCACGAGGCCGGCTTGGGGAGCGTCCACGAGCTCCCGGCCCCCGGCTCCCTTCCCTTCCTCCAGGACATTGAGGTGGGTCTGCTCGAAAACGCTCGTCCTTCCCTCGGCCGCGCCGGACATGCGGACGACTCCTTCGAGGAGCTTCCTCTCTCCCGTCCGCAGGACCGGCACGAACCAATCGGTGAGCCCGCCCAGGCTGGTTCCGGGCCCGCCCTCGGGATTGAAATCCTCCTGGGCCGCCAGGACGCGGAGCTTTTCCCGCGGTCCGGGTCCGACGTTCTCGATCTCGACTTGATAGCGGACGACGGCTTCGGGCCAATAGACCGGGTAGGTCCCGGCGTATTCCCTGGGGAATCTCGCATGGGTGTCGAGGCGGGTCTGCCCCCTGAACCGGTAGACCATCCCGAGTTCCGTGAGGAGGCAGATCCCGACGGGGCGAAGGTAGTTGACCCGAAATCTCAAGCCGTTCTGCACCTGCCATCTCCCCTGGAACACCGGCAGGAGGGCGTCGTCGATCCGTCTTCCATAGGAGAGGTTCGCCAGGGGCCTTGGGCCCCGGCGGTCTTCCGGAGTGACGAGCATCCGGTCGGGGGCCGTCGGCGGGGAGGGGGGGTCCCAGAGGACGGGGACTTCCCGCGCGCCGGGGATCGAGGCGATAAAGGGATTGCGTCCGGAGGGGGCCGAGGACTTCTCCTCCCTGTTGGCGGCGGCCACCTTTTGCCAGAGCCGGTAGCCTTCCCGTAGGTCCTGCGCGGCCGTATCGGCTACGGAGCCGGCGCGATGCTGGAGCAGGGCCAAGGCGAGCATCCCGCCCTCGATGGAATCATGCAGGGAGTCGAGGGCGGCGGCCCCTTCCGCCTGCCGCAGCGCCAGCCAGAGCAGGCCGTTCTCGAGAGCGTCCGAGAGGGCTCCGGCGAGGTTCGGCGATAGGGAGGGCCTTTGGAGGGAAGGAGGGAGCGCCGGGATGGAAGGAAGAGAGGCGGAGGGGAGATGGGCCGGCGGCGTGCGCGGCGCCAAGGGGGCGGAGTCCGAGAGGATGCGGTCCCTCGCGCTCCCCGGGGGAAGGCCGCCGGCGAGATGCGCGGGCCGGGAGGGGGAC
>CAYWAR010000357.1:0-3046 GCA_964455765.1 uncultured Elusimicrobia bacterium | reverse complement strand
GCACCACGATGCCCGCGCCCGCGATGAAGCCGATCATGGAGGTCGCGGTGAAGAAGGCACCCAGGGCCCAGTGCGCGGGGAGTATGCCCACCAGGGTCAGCGGGATGGGCGTCATGATCACAAGCGGTATGGCGAAGGAGTGGAACCAGCCCACCACCAGGACATAGATGAGCACCAGCACCGCGGCGAAGGCCGCGCCGAGGTCCCGGAACACCTCGTAGGTGATCTGCCACTCCCCGTCCCATTTGAGGGAGTAGGCGGCCGAATCGCGGGGTTGTCCGGAGAAGAGCTGGCGCAGCCCGATGCCCTCGAGCCGGGCAAGCCCCGCGATCCTCGGCTTGAGCGCCAGAATGGCGTAGACCGGGCTCTCCTGCTTGCCCGCCACGTCCGCGATGAGATAATCGGCGTCCATGAGGTTCTTGCGGAACATCGGCCGCTCCGCTTGTCCGCGCCGGACGCGGGTGAGTTCTGAGACGGGGATGGGAGTCCCCCCCCGCGAAAGCAGGCTCAAGCGGCTCACCCCCCCCAGGCCCCGGCGCTCGCTCTCCGGCAGGCGCAGGCGTATCTCCACCGGCTCCTTATCCTCCTCGCTATGGGCGAGGTCCACGCTGCGGCCCTCAAGGGCCAGGGCCACGGTTTGGGCCACCTCGCCGGCCGCCACGCCGTTGAGCGTGGCCTTGGGGCGGTCCACCACGAGCGTGTCCATGGCGTGCTCGGCCGGGATGTAGGTTCCGACGTCGACTACGCCCTCGGTGCTTTCGAGGAGCTCCTGGACTTTCCGGGCGAAGCGCATGCGGCGTTCCCGGTCGGGCCCGTAGAATTCCAGCACCAGCGTGGAGAGCACCGGCGGGCCGGGCGGCACTTCTGCGACCTGGACCCGGGCGCCGTAGCGGCGCGCGAGCTCGGCCACGGCCGGGCGCAGGGAGGAGGCGATCGCGTGGCTTTGCCTCTTCCGGTCGTGCCGGTCGCTGAGATTTACCACGAGTTCCGCTTGGTGGGGGCGGTCCCTGAGGAAATAATGACGCACCAAGCCGTTGAAGTTGTAGGGCGCGCTGGTGCCCGCGTACCCGGTTACCTGGAGCGTCTCCGGCGCCCCGCGCAGGACTTGCGCGATCTCCAGGGCGGCCTTGCGCGTGAGCTCCAGCGAGCTTCCCTCCGGCATGTCGAGCACGACCTCGAACTCATCCTTGTTGTCGAAGGGGAGCATCTTGACCGTGACGGCCTTCAGGGGGACCAAGGCCAGCGCTCCGGCCAGGAGCGCGGCCATCCCGGCGAGGGCGAGGGCGCGGGATTTGGAGTCGTCGAGGAGACGGCCCATGAAGCCCCGGTAGAGCTTGTCCAGGGCGGACTCCGAGCGGGAGGGAGCGCAGTGCTTGGGCTTCCACCACTCCAGCAGATGCGCGAAGGCCCAGGGCGAGAGGATGAAGGCCACGGCCAGGGAGAAGAGCATGGCCATGGAGGCGCCGACCGGGATGGGCCGCATGTAGGGTCCCATGAGCCCGCGCACGAAAGCCATGGGAAGTATGGCCGCGATGACCGCCAGCGTGGCGAGTATCGTCGGGTTGCCCACTTCGGCGACGGCGTCCACGGAAAGGCGCAGGAGCGAGCGGGCGTCCTCCATCGAATAATGGCGGTGGATGTTCTCCACCACGACGATGGCGTCGTCGACGAGGATGCCGATGGAGAAGATGAGGGCGAAGAGGGTGATGCGGTTGAGGGTGTAGCCGAGGAGGTAGAAGACCAGCAGGGTGAGGGCGAGCGTCACGGGCACGGCCACGAGCACGACGAGGGCCTCGCGCAGGCCCAGGGCCAGGGCGATGAGCGCGGTGACCGAGAGCGTGGCCAGGAGCATGTGCAAGAGCAGCTCATCGGACTTGGCCTTGGCCGAGCGGCCGTAGTTGCGCGTCTGCGTGATCTCGAGGGAGGCGGGGAGCAGGCCGGACCGGCGGGCGGCCTCCACCCGGGAGAGGGCCTCCGCGGCCACGGTGGTGGCGTTGGCGCCCCGGCGCTTGGAGACGGAGACCGTCACCGCGGGGCGGGGAGCGGTCCCCGGGGGCCCCTTGGCCAGGAAGACCTCGCGCTCGTCCTCGTCGGGACCGTCCAGAACCGTGGCCACTTCCGAGAGCGGGACGGGCCGGCCCCCGGAGACGCCTACGACCACCGCGCGCAGGTCCTCGGCCGAGCGGATGAAGGCGTCGGTCTCCACGGGCACGGCCTTTCCCCCGGCGTTGTAATGCCCGGCGGGGAGGCGGCGGTTGGCGGACTGGATCAGTCCGGCGAGCTCCAGGGGGGTCAGGCGCCTGGCCCTGAGCTTGTCGGGGTCGAGCAGGACCCGGAGTTGGCGCCTGCGGCCGCCGTGCAATTCGATCGTCGAGACCTCGGGTACCGCGCTGATCTCCTCCCTCAGCGTCGCGGCCGACCGGCGCAGGGCCCAGGGGTCGAGGCCTTCGCCCGAGAGGGTCAAGGCGAGTATGGGCACGTCGTCTATGGACCTCGGCTTGATGAGGGGCTGGCCGGCCCCGGGCGGGAGCATGTCTAAATTGGCGTAGGTCTTGGTGTAGACCCGCGTCATGGCCTCGTCGGGGTCGATGCCCACCTCGAAGCGGACGATGAAGAGGGCGAAGCCCGGCTCCGAGGTCGTGTAGAGGTACTCCACTCCGGGGATCTCCCAGAGCTTGCGCTCGCCGACCGCGGTGACGCGCTCCTTGACCTCCGAGGCGCTCGCTCCGGGGAAAGGCACGAAGATGTCGAACATGGGCACGTTGATCTGGGGTTCTTCCTCCCGGGGAAGGTTCAGGACGGCGAAAGAGCCCAGGAGCAGCGATGCGAAGACGAAGAGGAGCGTGAGTTTCGAGCGGATGAAGGCCTCGGCGATCCTGCCCGCGGGACCCAAGGGGGTCCCGTCCTCGAAGGGCGGCCGTGTACCTTTCCCGGAGGGGGCGGGACCCAAGGGGGTCATGGCCTCGCCTCCAGGTTCCGGCCGATGGCCGCCACGGCCGCGTCATCGAACGAGCCTTCGGCCAATCTCAACGCGGCGTAAGAGGCG
>CAYWAR010000356.1:0-3060 GCA_964455765.1 uncultured Elusimicrobia bacterium | reverse complement strand
GGGGCGGCCCGCCGGAGCAAGGCCCCCAAGCCCCCTTCCTGCGTGGAGACGAAGTGAACGAGCCCATCGTCGTCGGCTTGAGCCACCTCAGCGCCTCGGTGTCGGTGCGCGAGCGCTTATCGGTGACCGCCTCCATGCTTCCCGCGGCCCTGGAGTCCCTGCGGCGGGAATGTCCGGTCTCCGAGGTCCTGATCCTCTCCACCTGCAGCCGATTCGAGGTCTACGCCGCGGCCGCGGCCGGCGCGGAGGGAGAGCGCGCGGCCCGGGCCCTCATCGCTTGGATCGGCCGCCGCGCCCAGGCGGACATCTCGGCGCACCTCTATGTCCGGCGCGCCCAGGAGGCCGCCCTCCATCTTTTCCGAGTGGCCGGGGGACTGGACTCCTGGGTCCTGGGCGAGACCGAGATACTGGGACAGGTCAAGACCGCCTATCAGGAAGCCCAGAAGGCGGGCGTCACGGGCAGGACGCTCAACATCCTTTTCCAGCGGGCCCTGGCCGCGGGAAAAGAGGTCAGGACCAAGACCCCCATCGCCGAAGGCATCATCTCCATCGGAGGGGCCGCGGCCGTGCTGGCGCACAAGGTGTTCGGCGAGAGCGGGACGCGCTCGGTGCTCATCTTCGGGGCCGGGGCCATGGCCAAGACCGCGGCAAAGCACCTGCTTGCCAAGGGCAAGGCCTGCGTCCAGGTGGCCAACCGCACCCTGGAGAAGGCCGAGGAATTGGCCGTCAATCTCGGCGGGAAAGCCGTGCCCTGGGACCAGGCCGTCGGACGCCTCGCCGAGGTGGATGTGGCTGTCTTCTCGACCGCGAGCATGAACACGATCCTCGACGCCAAGAAGCTCGCCCCCCTGCTGGGCGCACGCAGGGGACGGCCCCTTTTCCTAATAGACATAGGCTGCCCCCGGAACGTGGACTCCGGCGTCACCGCGCTCGAAGGGGTCTACCTCTACGATCTAGACGACCTCAAGCGCATGGTGGAGAAGAACCGCTCCGCCCGGGAAACCGCCCTGGAAGCCGCCCTCGCGCTCTGCCGGACCTGGGCCGAGGATTACTGGGCCCGCCTAACCAGGCCGCGCGCCGCGGCCCTCTAAAATCCCCCTCCGTCTCAAATGGTATTCTCTGCTCCTGGTCAGCCTCACGCCCGCCGGGTGATATCACCGCTGGCGGGATTGTTGCTTGATTCAAGTTCGTGGCGCTGACTTTATACTCATCGGCAGGACTCTTGGGAGGCACTATCAATGATCGCTTATGAGCATGGCATCAGGCGGATGTTGCCCTTGATGATGACCGTGGTCATGCAGGCGGCGTTCCTGCTTGCGGGACCCCGGCACGCTTGGGCGGAGGGCGGGAACGCCGACTATATCGGGGCCGACACCTGCCTGGGCTGTCATTCCGACAAAGAACACTTCAAGAAGAACCTCCATGCGAAATCGCTGCCCAACGCGAAGGGGATCGCTTTCGAAAAGACCTGCGAGACCTGCCACGGCCCTGGCTCCCTGCACGCGGGCGCGGGCGGGGACAAGAACAACCCCGACTTCGCGACCATCGTCAACCCCTCCAGGCTCAAGCCGGTGGAAGCCGCCGAGATCTGCCTGCGCTGCCACGAGGGCGGAAAGCGCATGCACTGGAAGGGCTCCACGCACGACATGAAGAACGTCTCCTGCGTCTCCTGCCACTCCATGCACGATGACAAAGCCAACGGCGGCAAGGCGCCCCTCCTCAAGAAAGCCTCCGTGGCAGAGGCCTGCTTTCAATGCCACGCGGAGAAGAAGTCCCAGATCCGCAAGTCCGCGCATATGCCGATCGTGGAGGGCAAGATGGGCTGCACGGCCTGCCATAACCCCCACGGCTCGGCTGCGGACAAGCTCCTGGCCAAGAACACAGTCCCGGAGACCTGCTACCAGTGCCATCAGGACAAGCGCGGGCCCTTTCTCCACGATCATCCTCCGGCTCGGGAGAACTGCGCCACCTGCCATGACCCGCACGGCTCGCACCATGACAAGATGCTGGTCACGCGCGCGCCGCTCTTGTGCCAGCGCTGCCACGTGGACGGCAGGCACCCGACCTCATACTATACCGAAGGCAATACGCAGGTGGAGAACTCGCGGGTTTTCTACAAGGGCTGCGTGAACTGCCACCCGCAGGTGCACGGGACCAACCATCCCTCCGGCAAGTTCCTTCAGCGCTGAACGCGGAGCATTAGAGGAGACCATGATGAACAAGACACTGAGAATCGCAACGGCGTTGGCCGCGGCCTTCTGGTCCGCGCCTCTCTACGCGGAAGTGAGCCAGGAGCTCGAAGCCGCGGTCCAGATCAGGGACCAGAAGACGCTCAACGGCCCCCCCAGCGCCAAGCAGGAGGAGTACGGCGAGAAGCCCAACGGCCTCATCTTCCAGCTCTACAAGCTGGAGTTCGACGGCGAGAGCGGCTACCAGATGGACGCGGAAGTCAAGAACGTCGGCAGGAACAACCAGTCGGTCCGCGTCGAGGGCGGCAAGCCCGGCAAGATGACCTGGAAGCTCGACTGGGACGAGATGCCCCACCTCTACTCCAACGAGGCGCGCACGCTCTGGAAGCACCAGGGCGGGGGCATCATGGACTTTCCGGACACGCTCCAGAAATTTTACGAGGCGGTGGACCGCTCCACCTTCAGCTTGGCGAGCGCCTACTTCAACGGGACCTCCACGCACACGCTCAACGTGGACCTGAGCATACCGGAAGGCGCCTCGCCGGGCATCGCCTACAGCACGATGACCAATGGCGGCATCCGGCAGGATCTCAAGGCCGCGCCCTACGTTCCCTTGGGCATCCAGGTGCAGACCGGGAGCCTCGATCTGCGCTTCCATCCGGCCGAGAACCTCCTCGTGGAAATGGGGGCCTGGCGGCAGAAGCGCAACGGCACCAAGGCCCAGTCGGTCTCCTTCGGCTTCAGCAACGCCGTCGAATTGGCCGCGCCCATAGATCAGGTGACCAATGAAGCCTACCTGGACCTGCAGTTGGCGGAGAAAGCCTTCCAGCTCGGCTTCAACTACAGGCTCTCGGACTTCCAGAACCAGATA
>CAYWAR010000355.1:0-3061 GCA_964455765.1 uncultured Elusimicrobia bacterium | reverse complement strand
GCGTGGGCAAGGCCGTGGAGCGCAAGAGGCTGCTCACCGAGGTGGAACAGCTCAGGGCCCAGGTCCGCGGGAAATTCAGCTTCGAGAACATCATCTACGCCAGCCCCGCCTTCCACCGGGTCCTGGAGCTCGTGCGCAAGGTGGCCTCCACCGACGCCTCGGTGCTCATCGAGGGGGAATCCGGGACCGGTAAGGAGCTCATCGCGCGCGCCGTGCATTCGGCCAGCGCCCGGCGCAACCACCCTTTTGTGGCCATCAATTGCGGGGCCCTGCCCGAGGGCCTGCTGGAGAGCGAGCTCTTCGGCCACGCGCGGGGCTCGTTCACCGGAGCGGTCGCGGCCAAGCGGGGGCTTTTCGAGGAGGCGCGCGACGGGACGCTCTTCCTCGACGAGATCGGGGAGATGACGCCCAACCTGCAGGTCAAGCTCCTGCGAGCCCTGCAGTCCGGCGAGGTGCGCCGGGTCGGGGAGAACCGCTCGGTCAAGGTGAACGCGCGCATCGTGGCCGCGACCAACAAGGACCTCAAGGTCGCGATGAAGGACGGCTCCTTCCGCGACGACCTCTACTACCGCCTCAACGTGTTCCCCATCGTCATCCCGCCCCTGCGCGAGCGTCCGGAGGACATCCTGCCCTTAGTCGAGGTCTTCCTCAAGCGCGCGCGCCAGAAGCACGGCGGGAAAGCCCAGCGGCTGGGTTCGGAGGCGGCGCAGACGCTCCTGCGCTATCCCTGGCCGGGCAACGTGCGCGAGCTCGAGCACGCCGTCGAGAGGGCGGTCATCATGTCCTCCGCCGCGGAACTGCTCGCCGAGGACCTGCCCCCGGAGGTGCGCGGCGCCCAGTCCGCGCAAGGCCGGGCCGAGCCCCTCGAGGAGATCGAGAAGGCCCACATCCTCAAGGTGCTCAAGTCCTGCGGGGAGAACCAGGTGGAGGCCGCCAAGCGATTGGGCATCGGCCGCAACACGCTCTGGCGCAAGCTCAAGGCGTACGGCCTGGACAAGCCGAAACCCCAGTCGAAATAGCAGGCTATTTTGACGGGGCTTTCGGGGATAATACCGCTTTTCTTGATTATCTCCTCAGCATGGCCGGTAGAAGGGACTTCGCGGAAAACCAACTAGCCTTGAGGATAGTCGGCGCTCATCTTGACATTGGAGGGTTTCTCCGTTATCCTTACAGTGTAAGGCAATCCATGGGGGAATAGATTGGAATGGAAAGAATCAGCGTCCAGATGACGGTAAGCCTTCCGCCGGAACTCTACCGCCGGGCCATGAGGGTGGCCAAGAAAGAGGTCCGATCCAAATCCGATCTCGTTCGCGAGGCACTGCGGGATTATGTGGTGAAAAGAGAGCGATTCGTCGAGGCCCGCCATGACTTGGCCCGAAAGCTAAATGAGAAGGGCATCCGCACGCTTGAAGATGTGGATAAGATGATTCATGCTCTCCGAGCCAAGAAAGAAACTTAGAGTCGTTTTAGACTCGAATGTTCTGATTTCAGCCCTTGGCTTCCAGAAGACGACCAGAATAATATGGGACTTGGTGGAAGAAGGGCGGTTCGACTTATTTGTGTCCACATTCATTCTAAGCGAACTGGAGCGCGGCCTCGTCGAAAGAGTGGGTTTCTCCCCTGAAAGAGCTCAAGAAATCACGGCAGAGGTCGAGAGTGTCGGAATCGTGGAGTTTCCTAACCACCGGATATCCGCGATCAAGGACGATGACTCGGACAATGCCATTCTGGAATGCGCGCTGGAAGCCAAGGCTGATGTCATCGTCACTGGAAACATGAAGCATGTCAGGCCCTTGGGGTCTTTTCGGGGAATCTCGATCCTTACTCCTCGAGAGTTCCTTGACAAGTATTTTCCTTAAACGGGATCGTCGTCAAGCGAATCGTGGGGTGAAACGCCCGCCAAAATAACGGGTTATTTTGGCGGGGGTTTTAGAGCTTCGAGCTCGGCCTCGATCAGCCGCTTCGTCATCGAGGAGGGTCCGGCTTCCAGGGCCTTCTTGAAGACCCGCTCGGCCTGCGCGGCCTTTCCCTGCTTGAGGAGGACCGCTCCCAGTCCGGCGTACGCCTCGGCCAGGTCCGGCCCGGATACATCCCGGCGCTTGGCCAGGCCCCCGGCCTTCACGAACTCGCTCTTCGCCTCCTCCACGGAGCCCTCCTGGAGGAGTATCTTCCCGTTGAGGGTATGGACGCGCACCATCGCATCGTCCTCGGGGTTGAGGAGGCGCCGCGCGGCCTTGAGCTCCTTGGACGCCTCGACGTAAAGTTCGCTTTCGATGAGCTCCTCGGCCTGTCGGATGCGGTCCTCGGCCGCGGACTCCCTCCGGGCGGGCGCTTCGGGCTCGGGGATGTCCTCGGAGGCCAGCCGGTCTTCCCCGGCCGCCCCCGCCCGGTCCGCGCCGAAGGAGAAGGTGAGCCCCGCCCGGTGGGTGTGGCCGAGTTCTCCCATGGGGCTGAACGCGTAGTCGAACTGCAGGGTGCGGAACTTCCACCCCAGGCCCATGCTGTAGCGATATCCGCCCGCGTCCTTGCGCTCTCCCCATTGATAGCCCGCCCTCAACGCGGCGGTCCCGGCGAACCAATGCTCCACGCCGAGGGAGTAGGTGCGGCGGCCGCTGTCGAAGGCGTAGTCGTATTCGGCCGCGGCCAATCCTCCCGGCCAGCCCAGCCAATGGCCCCCCAGGCGCAGGAGGGCGGGGGGGCGGCTCCCTCCCCGCAGGGGCGGGCCCCAATTGAGGAGGGCGGCGCCCAGGGAGGCCCCGGGGAGGGGAACGGCGAGGAGGCCCAGGTCGGCCATGAAGCCCGAGGCGGTATCCTTGTCCACCTTGTCCTGCAGGAAATTGGCCCCGGCGCCCAGGGCGACCCAGTGCCACGGGCTGTAGGCGCCGGAGAGGTTGAGCTTGAGGTCCGAGTCTTGGAAAGTCCCGCCGGAGCGATTAGGGTCGAAGGAGCCGCCCGCGTCCTCGAAAGTGCGTTCGATGGGATCGGTGAACACATAGGCCAGGTGCGCGCCCAGGCCCCCGCCCCGGCCCACGGGCTGGGCGTAGGCCAGGTATTCGTAGTT
>CAYWAR010000354.1:0-3062 GCA_964455765.1 uncultured Elusimicrobia bacterium | reverse complement strand
GCCCAATCTCTGGCCGTGGCTGTCGCGCCCGTTCGTCGATGAGCCCTGCGCTTTAGTGTGTGCCATTAGTTTATGGAGACGTCCTTGATGCGGATCTCGGTGAGATTCTGCCTATGTCCGGCGCGCCGGACATAGTTCTTCTTGGGCCTCTTCTTGAAGACGATGATCTTCGGCCAGCGGACGTCGCCCAAGACCTCGACCGTGACTTTCGCGGTCTGGCTCGGGGGAACGCTCTTGCCGGTCTCCTGCCCTTCGGAGGCGGCCCAGAGGGCCTTGAAAACGACCTCGGTCCCGCGCTCCGCCTCGATCTTCTCGATGCGCAAAGTCTCGCCTGGAGTGACCCAATACTGCTTGCCGCCCGTTTCGATGATCGCGTACATGGTACGGCATTATAGGAAATCCCCCCTCCCCAAGACAAGCAGGAGACCGAAGTCCCGATGAATTCCATCGGAATTCATCGGGACTTCGGGATAATCGCCCGAAAAGTCGCAAGAGGAGCGGCGGACATCGCGCCGGGATCCCTGTTGGTTCTGGGGATAACCCCGGCGGCGAAACAAACCGAAGAATCATGAAAGTGTCGTTAAGAATCTTTTTGTGATATGTATTTATAAATAGTATCTATTAGTGCCATAGGACATTTTTGAGCGGTTTTTGGCGGGACGCGGGAGGCGGTGAATCTCCGTCGAGGAATAGCCCGGCGGACCCTCTAGAAACGATCCTGGGGCTGGAAACGGACCGGCCCCGGCCTGTCCGCTCCGTCAACGCCCCGACGAAGATACTTCCATATATTGTTATTTATTATCATTGATTTGATGACGAATGCGCTTGATTGGGAACGGCGGCCTGACGCCGGACTCCGGGTCCGGTTCCGCGCCCGTCTGAGGATTTGACATCGAAACCGGCCGGTGTTAGACTATTCCGGCTTTTAAAAGATTCTATTTTTTCGCCGCGGGAGAGTGTCGAGTGAAACACGGAAAGTCCACCCTTGAGAAAGAAGCCAAGATCGCGAAAATCCATATCACGGAGAACCAGGCCAAGGTCATCAAGGACAAATACCTTAGGGACGCCTCTTCCATAGAGAACTGGCTGGAGGGGGTGGCCCACAACATCGCCCTGGCCGAGCTCCTTTTTCATCCGGACGCGGAGAAGTGGGGCGTCTTCGAGGGGGTGCGCAGGACGGTCTACGCCGCTCCTCCCCCGGCCCCGGAGTCCCGCCCCGTATCCTTGCTCCTCTTCCATGAGGGCATCGAGGACACCTCCCAGCGGGACGCGAATTTCGCGCGCCTCCTGCGCAACCTCGAGAGCGCCCTCCGCAAGCACCCGGAAGCCGCGCGCATGGTCGAAGCCTGGTCCTCGCGCTTTTACAACCTGATGGCCTCCTGGGACTTCCTGCCCAACTCCCCGACGCTGATGAACGCGGGGCGCGAGCTTCAACAACTGTCGGCCTGCTACGTCCTGCCGGTCCCCGACTCCATGGAAGGGATCACGAAAGCGCTGACCGCCCAATCCCTCATCCAGAAATCCGGCGGGGGCACGGGGTTCTCCTTCAGCCGCCTCAGGCCCAAGGGCGACCCGGTCAAGAAGAGCCAGGGAGTGGCCAGCGGCGCCCTCTCCTTCATGCAGATCTACGACAAGATGACGGACGTGGTCAAGCAGGGCGGCACCCGCCGCGGCGCCAACATGGGCATCCTGCACTATTCCCATCCCGAGATCCTGGACTTCATCTCCATGAAGGCCTCCTCGGCGGTCATGGAGAACTTCAACGTCTCGGTCGCCATCGACGCCCGCTTCATGAAGGCCGTCTCCGAGGACGCGGAGATTGGGCTCGTCAATCCCCGTTCCGGGGAGACCGCGGGGAAGGTCCGCGCCCGCGCGATCTGGGACAAGATGATCGAGAACGCCTGGAAGTCCGGGGACCCGGGCTTCGTGGTCCTCGACCGCATCAACAACTCCGGCTCCAACCCCACGCCCGCGCTCGGGCAGATCGAGTCCACAAACCCCTGCGGAGAACAACCGCTCCTTCCCTGGGAACCCTGCAACCTGGGCTCCATCAACCTCTCCAACTTCGTGGAGGGCCCGCTGACCGAGGGGACCTTCGACTTCAAGCGCCTGGAAGCCGCGGTGCAGACCTGCGTGCGCTTCCTAGACGACGTCATCGAGGTCAACAACTACCCCCTGCCCGAGATCGAGAAGATGGCCAAGGGCAACCGCCGCATCGGCCTGGGCGTCATGGGCTGGGCCGAGACCCTCGTCAAGCTCGGCATCCCCTTCGACTCCCCCCAGGCCCTGGAGTTCGCCGAGAAGCTCATGCGCTCGGTCAACGCCGCGGCCCGGGAGTGCTCCGAGAAGCTGGGCTCCGAGCGCGGAGCCTTCCCCAACTGGAAGGACTCGGTCTACGACGCCAACGGCCCGCACTTCCGGGGCGAGGCGCGGCTCCTGCGCAACTGCGCCCGCACGACCATCGCGCCCACGGGCACCATCGCCATCGCCGCGGGGCTCCAAGGCGGGGGCATCGAGCCCTTCTTCGCCGTCGCCTACACCCGCTACAACGCCAGGGCCTTGGACGCCCTCAAGCAGGGCAAGGCGCCCGAGAGCAAGGACGTCTTCTGGGAGGTCAACCCCCTCTTCAAGGAGGTGGCCGAGGAGCACCGCTACTTCGGGCTCACCAAGGCGGACCTCTGGAAGAAGATCAACGACAACCACAAGTCCGTGCGGGGCATCCCGGAGATCCCGGCCCGCATCCAGCGCCTCTTCCCCACCTCCCACGACGTGCCGGTGGAGCACCACGTGCGCATCCAGGCCGCCTTCCAGAAGAACACGGACAACGGGGTGTCCAAGACCATCAACCTCCCCAACTCGGCCACCCAGGAGGACGTGCGCCAGGCCTACCAGCTCTCCTACGACCTGGGCTGCAAGGGCGTGACCATCTACCGGGACGGATCGAAGTCCCAGCAGGTGCTCAACATCTCCTCCGCCTCGCCCGCCGCGTCGCCGGCCAAGAAGGGACGGCGCGACCCCACGGAGACCTTCGGGGTCAAGTCGGAATACTACCTCATCAAGAC
>CAYWAR010000353.1:0-3074 GCA_964455765.1 uncultured Elusimicrobia bacterium | reverse complement strand
GTCCAAGGAGGAACTGACTCTCGATGAGCTCCTCCTCCCCGGCGCGCCGAAGTAGCCGCCCATTGCCCGCGCTTGAAGGTCCCGCCGGAAAAATGGTTTCCTCGACAGTGATGTCGTGGTCGCAGCACTTATGAGGCGCTTCTTTTGGGGCTCGGGCATCGTGACGGCCATGAGCGTGGTCGCGTGGGTCTATGTGGAGAAGGTACATGAGCCTCTCCAGGCTCGGATCGAGGCTCGCCGCTACCCTGCCCTGCCTCCGCCCGGCCCCATGGGCGCCGGCATCCAAGAGGACATCAAACAGAGGAAAGCCGGCGAGGTGGCCTACCGCGTGCGCCGGCTCTCGGAACGGATCGCCCAGGCGGAGCGCGCGGGCGGGGGCGACCTCTCGGAGCTGAAGCGGCGCCTGGGCAACGCCTCGATGCTGGCCGACAAGGGCTATTTCCGAGACGCGGCCAGGACGCTGAATGTGGTCGAGGCCCGTCTGCCGGTCCGCTCCGAGCCGCTCCGTCCCGCCGGAGAGGACGACATCGAGGATCACGCGCCCGAGCCGCCCCGGCGGAGCCGCCGGTGAGGGCTTGGGCCGCGCTCATCGCGTCCGGCTTCTTGGGGGCGACCGCGGTTTTGAACGCCTCGGAGGTGGACGAGGCCGTGTCGGCGGCTTTCCGGGCGTACCTGGGCGGGCACTACGAGGAGGCGGCTTCCAGCTATCGGTATCTGGACACGCTCGGCGTCACCGATCCGGCCCATTCGGCCAATCAAGCCTTGATGCTGCGCGACATGGGCCGTCCCGACGAGGCCGCCGCCCATTGGATGCGCGCCACCGTCCTGGGGCCGCGCGACGCCTTCCTCTGGAACCAGCGCGGATGGAATTACCTGGCCCTGGGGGAGACGCGCGACGCGCGCGAGATGTTCCGCAAGTCCGTCGAGGTGTCCACGACGGCCGAATCCTCGGCCGAGGCGAATCTCGGCCTGGGGCTCTCGGAATCCCTGGGCGGCAATTCCAAGGCCGCGTACGCTCCCTTGCAGGGCGTGGTCTCGCGCAGTCCCTATCTCGTGTCGGCCGCGGCCGCGGAGCTGGGCCGCATCACCACCCGCATGCGGCATTATCCCCAATCCATCCCCTTCCTCACCATGAGCCTCGGCCAGGATCCCTGGCAGGTGGACACGGTGCGGGAACTGGCCGGCCTCTACGACAAGACGGGGCAGTCCAAGGGGGCCTGGCAGGCCTACAAGCTGGTTCTCGACCAGGATCCGGCGGACGAGGAGGCCCGCCGCAAGGGGGAGAACCTCGCGCGCTACATCGAAGGGCGGCCGGAAGATTCGATGCCTTTGAGACGGCTCTCCCGGCCCCTGGTCCAGGCGCCGTCGCAGGATAACGGGGAGGGGGCCGGCGCAGCCCCTCCGGCGGTTGCGGACCCCGCCGAGAGGGCGGATAAGGGGCCGAAACTGCGCGTCCTGCTCTATACCGATCCCCAAGGGAACCCCGCGCATCTGCGGCGCTTCTTCTTCATCGCCAGCTCCGAGTTCCGCGTCAACGACCCGCTGACCGGCGAGGTCAACCGCGACAAGCCCCTGCTCCAGTGGGAGGTGTTCTTCCGGCCCGACAACCGCGTCATCGAGGTGCGCAACAACCTCAACGAGATCATCCTCGTCACCAAACAGCCCTTCCGGATCGAGAGGACCCGTCCCTGGGGGACGGTCTTGATCAAGAGCGCGGAGTTCACCGACATCAAGGGGGTGGACATCGGCGACCGGGAAATGCGGGATACCCTCGAGGTCATCCCGACCCCCATGGGCTTCCATCTCGTCAACGAATTGCCCGTCGAGGAGTATCTGCCCTCCGTCATCGGCGCGGCCCTGCCTCCCCAGAGCCCCCTGGAGGCCTATAAGGCCATGGCCGTCTTCGCCAGAAGCCGCGTCTCGGCCTTGATCGCCCAGGGAAAAGGCTTCGCCGGCACGCACCTGTGCGACTCGGCGCGCTGCGTCCCCTATGAGGGGATCACCGCGGAATCCGCGATAGCCTCTCGGGCGGTGCTCAAGACCAAGGGCGTCTCCGTGCTGGTCCCCGGCGTCTCCCTGGAGTACCATCCCTCCTGCGGCTGGTCCAACGCCGCCTTCGTCCAAGACCGTCCCGTGCCGGCGCTGCCTCCGAAGTCTCCGCTCGATTTCGAGCGCCTGACCCACGGCTTTCCCGACCCCAAATCCTTCGACGACGCCTCGGCGCGCGTCCCGGCCTCCTGGAACAGGTGGGCGCGGGTCTTCGACGCCGCGTTCCTCCGTTCGAACATGGAGCGCTCGACGCCGGTGGGCCCCTTGCAGGCGGTGGCCGTCCTCCGTCGGGACCCGACGGGACGCGTCCAAGCCTTGGAGGTCGTCGGCGCCCGGGGACGGGCCACGCTCGAGGGCGACAAGGCCATCTCCGATTTCCTATCGCCGGGGTCCCTGCGCTCGACGCTATTTACCCTCCTGCCCATCTATCGGGGCAGGACGATCGAAAAACTCCTGGTATGGGGGGCCGGGACCGGCCACGGCCGGGGCCTTTGCGTGGCCGGGGCCGTGGGACAGGCTCAGTTGGGAAGAGATTATCAGGCCATCCTCTCGCACTATTTCCCGGGCCTGCGCTTCATCGGCGCCCCGAATGCTCCGCGTCCCGCCCCTGCCGTAGAGGCGTCGGCCCAGCCTCCGCGCAAGAAAAGCCCCGCGCCCAAACTCCGCCCCGCTCCGGCCAAACTCCAGACCACGGGCCCCGCCTCCGGCTGGTCCCCCGCGCCCCGCCGCAAGCGCCACAAGAAGAAGTAACCGGAATATTTCGGACCTGAACATCCTTTATTATTAACCGTTATTCAGTATCTCCCGCTCTTGACAATCGGCGGTATCGGGGTTATATAGGGTTAGGTAGTTGCGGGTTTCGGCGCAATTGTGTGATCCGGGCGGCGCCGGCAGTTGACGAATATCCCTCCGCATAGGAGCGACGTTGAGAACGCCGAGCTCGACTCGCCGGCCGTATTCCTTTTCCTGCCGTATCCCGTCTAGTAGAATTGCGACAGTGTGAGCCTCTCGCATTGGGTTGACAC
>CAYWAR010000352.1:0-3078 GCA_964455765.1 uncultured Elusimicrobia bacterium | reverse complement strand
CCAAGAAGCACGTCAACTCCAACCTCGAGCTCTCCGACCTCATCCAGGAGGGGGGGTTGGGGCTCATGAAGGCCGTCGAGAAGTTCGAATACAAGCGAGGCTTCAAGTTCTCGACCTACGCCACCTGGTGGATACGCCAGTCCATCAACCGCGCCATCGCCGACCAGGCGCGCACCATCCGCATCCCGGTGCACATGAAGGAGCTCATCTCCAAGCTCATGAAGATCACCCGCCGCTACCGCCAGGAGCACGGACGCGAGCCCTCGCTCGAGGAGTACACGCGGCACCTGCACATCTCCGTGGACAAGGTGAAGAACGTGCTCAAGATCATGCAGGAGCCCATCTCCCTGGCCACCCCCATCGGGGAGGACGAGGATTCCTACCTGGAGGACTTCATCGAGGACAAGGGCGGGCCCGCTCCCTCCAACTCGGCCCAGATATTCCTGCGCCGCGCCGAGGTGGAGAAAGTCCTCGGCTCGCTCACCGACCGCGAGGCGAAGATACTCAAGCTGCGCTTCGGGATCGGGACGGGCTATCCGCGGACGCTGGAGGAAGTGGGGCGCATCTTCAAGGTCACGCGCGAGCGGGTGCGCCAGATCGAGTCCAAGGCCATCCGCAAGCTGAGGCACCCCTCGCGCTCGAAGGGACTTAGGGATTATATGGAGTAGCCCGCGGACGGGGGATCGGCCCCCGTCTGCGCGTTCTTATGAGGAAGGAGGAGGACTACCTTTATAACGTCGTCTTCGCCGTCGCGGCTCTGTTGGCGCTCGTCCTGCTCTATTTCGGCGCGCGCAAGGTCATAGACCGCTGGACGGCGCCCATGGAGCGGGCGCGGCCGCCCGCGTCCTCCCCTTCCGAGCCGATGTCCGATACCGACTATCCGCCCTCCGCCCTGCCTCCCCTGCAGCTCCTCAAGAAGGAGAGGCCGCCGGCCTCCGCTCCCCCGGCCAAGCCCATGCCGCCTGTAAAGCCGGATAGAGAGCCCTAGGGCCACGATCGCTGGGAACGCGGCAATGTTCCCCGCGATCCGGGGACTCGGTCCAACCCATGGGCTCCTATCTGCGCGGAAGACTCGCCATCGCCGCGGGCACCGCGGCCCTGCTGGCCGCGGGCTTCTTCGGGCTCGACTATCACCTCGCCGGCGGGGCCTTCCACGACATCGCCACGGCGCTCGATGCCCGCGTCCCCTTCCGGCCGGGGTGGGTCTGGGTGTATCTGCTCTATTATCCTTTCTGCTTCCTGCCTCTCGCCATGCCCGGGGTGCTCGCCGAGGAGCGCCTCTTTAAGCGCGTGGCGGCCGGCTACATCGCGCAGTCGGCCGCCGCGTGGGTCGTCTTCTACTTCTACCCGACCGCCATGCGCCATCCGGCGATCGCGGGAAGCTCGCTGAGCGAATCCGTCCTGGAGATCATCCGCGCCGTGGACCCCGGCTACAATATCTTCCCCAGCCTCCACGTCGCCAACGCGGTGTTCGTCTGGCGCCTGGCCTCGCGGCTCATGCCCTCCCCCTGGCCCGCGCTGTGCGCGCCGCTGGCGGCGCTGATCGCCGCCTCGACGGTGCTGGTCAAACAGCACTATCTGTTGGACCTCCCGGCGGGAGCCCTGCTGGGCTGGGCCGCCGCCTGGGCCGCCCTGCGGGGCTGGACCAGCCGGGCGGCGGTTTCCGCGCCCCCGGCCAAGCCCATGCCTCCCGTCAAGCCCGATAAGGAACCTTAACGATGGCGCCGGGATATCCGCAGGGAAGACTCGCCTGGCCTCGCGGCTCACGGTGCTCCCCCGGCCCGCGCTGTGCGCGCCGCCGGCGGCGCTGATCGCCGTTTTCTACGGTGCTGGTCAAGCTCCGGTCGGGCTCCTCCCGTCACGGACCCTTTATCGGGTCCCTACTTGTCCGGGAGAAGTACGGCCCCGATAAAGGGTCCATGCCTGACGGATGCCGTGTTCTAGATGAAACCCCAAGGCGGCAACGGGTGGAACTTTTTTGTCCTTCATCCGTACTTGCAGGCATGAGGATGCGCTGGGTCGTGGAGGATTACGAGGCATTGGCGCGCTTGATGGCCTCGGGGAACCCCTGGAGTCGGGATGAGACCGCGCGCGCGCCCGGCCGGCTCATTCTCCGTTTGCGCCGGGGCCTCCAGATGAGCCAGCTCCGGCTGGCCGAGAGGGCGGGGGTCCCCCGGTCCCTGGTCGGGCGCGTCGAATCGGGAGGGGACGTCCAGGTCAGTTCGCTGAGACGGCTCTTGGAGGCTCTCGGCTGTGGGTTCGCCCTGTTGCCGGTCTCGGAGGGCCTGCTCGCCCATTTCAAGGCCAAGGCCCGGGAGGATCGCCGCCGCGATCGGGAAATGAAGCGGGTGTGCCGGAGACTGCGGCAGGAGAAGGGCTCGCGCACGGGTGAGGCCCGCTACTCTTTCTTCTTCTGGATCAGGCCGCGCAGGATCTCCTCGGCGATCGCCTTGCCCCCCAGCCCGAAGGCCAGGGCGAAGGCCAGCCCGACGGAGGCGAGGAGGATCTGGATGCTCGAGGAGAGCAGGAGCATCCGCAGGCCGAGCTGTTCGAGCGCCATCATCGAGGCGAAGACCACCACGGCCGCGTAGGCGGCCTTGGCCAGGGCTTCCCCGCCGCGCACTTCGTTGGCCGCGGCCGCGTTGGCGACCACCTGGGAGAGGAAGCGGGCGAACATGAGGCCGCCGAAGAGCACGAGGAGCGCGGCCGTGACCGAGGGGAGGAAGAGGGCGAAGCGCTCGAGGAGCTCCGAGACCGCGGCCAGCTCCACGGCGTCCGCCGCGGAGACGAAGAAGGCGAAGAGGATGAACCAGTAGGCCAAGAAGCCCAGGACATAGGCCGGGGACTTGCCCATGCCCAGGCGCGAGAGCACCTCGGCCACGCCCACGCCCTGAAGGGCCTCGTCTAGGCGCGCGCGCTGGAGGAGGCGCTCGATGAGGGCCCGGATCGCGCGCGCCGCGAAAAGGCCCGCCAGGAGGAGGAGGAAGGCCGCGGCGAAGGAGGGGAGGCGCGCGATGCCCCTGCCCGCGACCAGGCGGAAGGGAGCAAGGACGGGGGAGAGCCAGTCGGGGTTCATCC
>CAYWAR010000351.1:0-3079 GCA_964455765.1 uncultured Elusimicrobia bacterium | reverse complement strand
CTGGCCGCGGCGTCCGGGTGCAAGAAGGCGGAAAAGGCGGCCGAAGCGGCCAAGGAGGTCCAGCAAGCTCCGGTCAAGTATGTCAACGACCTTCAGAAAGACATGCAGAAGGCCGAGGCGGCCAAGGACAAGGCCAACGCGAACACCCGGGAGATGGAGCAGACGCTCGCCGGCGGCGAAGAACAGTCGAGGTGAGCGCGGCCCCTCCGGCCGGCCGCTGAACAAGGTGGGCCCCCGGACCCAGCCCGCCGGGGGGCTTTGGACGGTTTTTCTTCGGGCGTCCGCGCGTTATAATGACTCCGGACCCGGCTATGGGAGCCGCACGCCCGGCCGGCCGGAGGGTTTAATGCATCGGATCATCGGACTGCTCGCCGTATCCGCCGCTCTGTGCCATCCCGCCGCGGCGGTCGAATTCGAGAAGGGAGTTTCAAGGGCCTTCGAGACCTTTCCCAGGCAAGCCGCCGAGCTCCGCGGGCGCATCGAACTGCGCGGCAAGGCCGCTTCTCCGCTCCAGGCCTCCGCCGCCCAAGCCGCCCAAGAGGGCCGCATCGAGTGGCGCGAGGGAAGCTACCGCGGCCACATCGTGGCCGGAGTCTACAACCCCAAGGCCGGCCGGGTGGAGTGGCAGGAAGGGGAATATCGCGGCCAGGTCGTGGCCGGGGTCTACAACGCCCGCGCGGGCCAAGTGGAGTGGCGGCGCGGGGACTACCGCGGCCAGGTCGTCACCGGGGCCTACAACGAGCGCATGGGCCAGGTGGAGTGGCGCAGCGGCGAGTACCGCGGCCATGTGGTCACCGGGGTCTACAACCCCAGCACCGGGCAAGTCGAATGGGAGCGCGGGGATTATCGGGACCAGATCGTTTCGGGCGCCTACAACGAACGCACGGGCCAAGTCGAGTGGCGCAAAGGCGCTTACCGCGGCCAGGTGGTAATCGGCGTCTATGATCCGCGCTCCGGCCAAGTCGAGTGGCGTGAGGGGAGCTATCGCGGCCAAGTGGTCGCCGGGATCTACGACCCCCGCTCCGGCCGGGTGGAGTGGCGCGAGGGGAGCTACATCGGCCAGGTGGTCGCTGGAGTATCCACCTACGCGGAGAGCCCCACCCTGCAGACGGTCTCCTACGTGGGTATCGCCGGCGAGGACAACCATTAGGCCGTGAATTTGTAGAAACGCATGCGTTTCTACAAATTCACGGAATCAGGGTCTTAAGTAATAGTCTTCCGGCGTGTTGGGCTCGCTCTTGCGGATGAAGAGCCGTTTCTCCGCGGGGGTACCCAGGAGCACCTGGAAGATGTCGGTGAGTATGGGCCGCGAGGAGTAGTACCCGTGTCCCAGGCCGCCCACCCCTAGGGCGGGCGAGTCGATCCCCCCCACGTTGATGACGTCCACGCCGGGCTCCCGCTCGCAGCCGCCCATGCGCCGCCCCTTGTTGTAGGTCTCCGAGGCCGCGATCGCGTTGTCGTTGTAGGAGCAGTACACCGTCACCCGGTCGGCCAGTTCCTTGAAGCGGGGGGCGAGCCTCTGGAAGTCCTTGACCGGGATGTCCGGCGCGTTGAGGATGAGCTCGCCGATGAAGCGGCGTCCGATGGATTGCGAGGCTTGGGCCAGGGAAGGGAGCACCAGTTGATGGCCCATGGAGTGCACCATGAGGTGTATGCGCGAGTCCAGGCCCGCCAGGCCCATCCATAGGGCCGCGGCCTTGGGCGCCGAGCGCGCCGCGTTGCCCCGGTTGGTCTGGTAGGTTAGGTTGATCATCTTGCTCTCGAGCATGCCCTCCGCGGCGCCGGCCGGCCAGGAGAAGAGCACCACCGGCCCCTGGAACTTGAGGTCATAGGCGATCTGCGCCGAGCGCATGACCGCCTCCTGGAATTTCACGTTGAAGCCGTGCACGAAGACCAGGATATCGGAGCCCGGCCGGCCGCGCAGGCGGTCGAAGAGCCCGGCCAAGTCGAGCGGCGTGTGTCCCAGCACCCGGAAGTAGCGGTGGGGGTCGGCCCGGGGGTCCGCGCTGACCTCGAAGCCGCCCACGGCATGGATCTTGGGGACGTTGATCCGGCAGGCCCCGTAGGAGACCTCCGAGCCCAGGTCCACTCCGAAGGAGGAGTCCCCGCACTCGGAGGGGTCGCCAACGGCCTTGCGGGTGGTAGCGTAGATCACTTCCATGGCCTGGGTCTCGGAAAAAGGCTCGCGGATGAGCCCCGAGAGCTCCCGTTGGACGGCCTCCGAACCGTAGACGCGGGGGACGATCTTGACCGCGGGGGCGGCCGGGGCCTGCTCGACTATGGGAGGAGGCTGGACCGGCGGCGCCCCGGCGCAGCCGGCGAGCGCGAGCAGGGTCAGGAGCGCCGAAAACCGCGGGAGAGGAGAGGGGCTTGTCATCCGGGTATTCTACGCCCGCACCCGGCGCGAGTCAACTCCCTAATCGCGGAAAACGCGGGAGCGTTTGCCGCGATTTAAGAGGAGAGTGTTTGATATACTGCGTGCGCGGAGGCAAGCCATGAAAGACAAGGAAAAGAAGCAGGCCGCGGCGAAAGGCTCCGAGCTCAAGGAGGCCGCCCGCCAGATACTGCGCCATCCTTTCTGCCTGCTCCTGGTGTCGGCCCAGTTCCTCTTCTGCCTGCTCTGCGTCTATGTCTCCGGGGTCCCGGTCGCGGCGGGGTCCGAGAAGACAAGCGCGATCCTGGTGCGCAAGGCGCAGATCGCCAAGTTCCCCTTCTCCCGGGCGGATCAGTGGCATTACATCGTCCTGGACATGGAGAACAACACCGTGATCGGAAAGACCAGGGTCCTATACGCTGAGTCCAATATCGAGGAACTGCGCGGCAGGGTCAAATTCATGAAACTCCCCGTTTCCTGGCCCGCTTACCCGCTCGCCGCCGTGTTCTTCGGGGTATTCGCGCTGGGCCTCGGCCGCATCCTGGAATTTTTCTAAAGCCTGCCGCCGACAGAGCTCAAGGTTGGGACTATTCGCGCCGCCTCCACCTTGAGTCGCATGCGGGAAACGAGCGGATGCTTGTCGCGATGGACGGCCTAGTGCTCCGACCGGATAATTATGCGCGATTTGGCCGGGCGATTTTACAC
>CAYWAR010000350.1:0-3085 GCA_964455765.1 uncultured Elusimicrobia bacterium | reverse complement strand
TTCTGCCACCGCGTTGGTGTGCGTCCCCAGGTAATGCTTGAGAAAATATTCGTGGCCCTTGCCGCTCGACATAAGCGCGTTGCCCCGCCAGATGTACCAGACCCGCGGCCAGTTCTCCGGCGCGTCGGGGTCCTCCACGGAGAAGCGCAATTTCTTCGACTTGAGCCCCTCCACGACGCGCGAGACGACCCCCGCCGCGTCCTTCGCGCCGGCGGCCTCCGCGTCCCGGACCACCTCCAGGGAGTTTTGTTGGAACTGGGGATAGAAGGGCAGCCAGCCGTTGCGAACGGCGCGGACCTGCATGTCCATGGCGTGGCCGCCCGCCGCGGGGCGGCCCTTTTGGCCCTGGGGAACGGTGTGGTAGTCGGTGAAGTGCCGCTCATAGCGCCACTGGTCGCTGTGGACATAGTGCCAGCTGGGCGCGTTCTGCAGGCGGGAGGCCGGTATCCAGTCCTTGGCGAAGGCCATGGCGCTCCAAGGCTCCATGGGAGCGAGCTTCTCCTGGCCGACGTAGTGGGCCAGGCCCCCGCCGTTGACTCCCACGCAGCCGCAGAACATCAAGGAATGGATGGCGGCGCGGTACATGAGGTTGGCATGGTACCAGTGATTGATCCCCGCGCCGATGATGACCGTGCATTTGCCCCCGGACTTTTCCGCGGTGGAGGCCCATTCGCGCGCGAATTTGACGACGTTCTGGCGCCCCAAGCCCGTGTACCTCTCGCTCCAAGCCGGGGTGTAGGCCTCGCTCTCGTCGTCGTAATCCTTCGGATAGTCCCCCTCCAAGCCCCGGGACACGCCGTATTGGGCCATGAGCAGGTCATAGACCGTCGTCACCGTCACCGTCTTCCCCTCGGCCGTCTCCAGGACGCGCACCGGGACGTGCCGGCGCCTGATGGAGGCGCCGCCGAAATCGTCGAAGCGAACGGACTCGGTCTTGCCTCCCAGGAAGGTGAGCGCCGGGGCGATGTCGCTGCCGTCCACCGCGTCCTTGAGGGTGAGGTTCCACTTCCCTTTCTCGGCCCCCCACCGGTGCCCCGCGCTCCCCATGGGCATCTTGGGTCCGGCCGAGCCCTCGTCCCAGAAGAGGAATTTCCAATCCCCGTTCTCGGCCCCCGCGTACTTCTTGAGCCGGTTCGCCCTTAGCAGCTGCCCCGGGCGGAAGACCCCGTCGGTGTCGGGCTCGAGCTCCACCAGGAAGGGGGAGTCGGTGAAGCGCTTGGCGTAATCGAGGAAGAAGGGCGTCCGCTTCTCGTGATGGAATTCCTTGAGGATGACATGGTTGACGGCCATCCACCAGGCCCCGTCCTGCCCCGCGTTGAGGGCCATCCACTCATCCGCGTATTTGGCCACCTGGTTGAAGTCCGGGGAGAAGACGACCATCTTGGTCCCGTTGTGCCGCGCCTCGGCGGCGAAATGGCAGTCCGGGGTGCGGGTCATGTTCAGGTTCGACCCCATGACCGCCAGGAACTTGGCGTTGAACCAATCGGCGGACTCGTTGACGTCGGTCTGCTCGCCCCACGTCTCGGGGGAGGCGTTGGGCAGGTCGCAGTACCAATCATAGAAGGACAGGGAGATGCCCCCCATCAACTGCAGCATGCGCGCCCCCGCCGCGTAGCTGATCATGGACATGGCCGGGATGGGGGAGAAGCCCGCGATCCGGTCCGGCCCGTGGGTGCGGATGGTGTGGATATTGGCCGCGGCCATGATCTCCAGGACGGTGTCCCAATCCACCCGCCGCAATCCTCCCTTGCCGCGCGCCTTCTGCCAGCGTTTGCGCTTGGCTTCGTCCCCGACGAGCGAGGCCCAGGCCTCCACGGGGTCGTCGAAACGCTTCCGTGCCTCGAGCCAGAGGTCGATGAGCGCGCCCCGGATGTAGGGATACTTCACGCGCAAGGGACTGTAGAGATACCAAGAGAAGGAGATCCCGCGCTGGCAGCCCCGGGGCTCGTAAGGAGGGATGTCGCGGCTGAGGATGGGATAATCCAGGCCCTGCATCTCCCAGGTCACGATGCCGTCCTTGACATGGATCTGCCAGGTGCAGGAGCCGGTGCAGTTGACCCCATGGGTGCTGCGCACCACCTTGTCATGCTGCCAGCGGTTGCGATAGAACTCCTCCCAGGTCCGCAGGTCGGCCCTCCGCTCGTCCTTGATCCAGCCGTTGCCGCCGTTATTCATCTCGTTCCTCCGGCTCTCTGGCGCGAGCCACCATGCGGCGGCGCACGGAGCGCAGGCGATGGCTCCAGGCCGAATCGAAAACGAGCAGGAGGAACAGGGCCCCCGCGACGCCGGTTATAAGGAAAAGGAGCCTGTTCTGCGCCCCCGCCGGGCGATACTTTTCCCCGGCATCCTTGAGATACGCGGTCAGGGGGAGTATCTCGGTCTCATGGATGGGCCGGCTCTGAAAAAGGGGCTTCATGGTCGGAGTCACGGGCGCGGCCAGCCATGCCGCCAGCGCCTTGTCCCCCCCCAGGCGGGAGATGGAATCGGTCAGGTCGGGACCCAATCCCCCTCCCCCGAAGAGGCCTCGGAGGCCCCCGATGGAATGGCAGGAGACGCAGGTGGGCGCCCCGTTCTTGAGCCGGACCCCTCCGGTGAACAGGGCCCGCCCCGCCTCCACGTCCGCCGGGGTAAGGGGGCGGTCGATGAGGGAAGCCCCCTTGAAGCGGGACTTCCCGGCCCTCGACTCCGCGTCGATGAGCGCGAGCAGGGCCTCGGCCCGAGCCTGATTCATGCCGGAGATGTCCGGCATGATGACTCCGCGGAATTCGTCTCGGAGTCGGACCGCGTCGGCGTCGCCGGAATCCATCGCCTTCTTGGGGCCCGAGACGAAGTTCAGTATCCACGCTTTCTGCCTGCGCTTGGACACGTCCTTGAGGTCCGGGCCGGTGAGGCGGCCTCCCCCTATGGTGTGGCAGGAATAGCAGTTCTGGCGGAAGTCCTCGACCGCTCCCTCCTGGGCCGAGGCCGCGAGGGCCGACGCAAGGACCGCCGCCGCAAGGAGTACTGGGGTCAGACCTTGACTTTCGGGCCGCAACATGGGGAAAAAGTTGCCAAAGTCAACGTCTTACAACGGCCTATTCTGTGT
>CAYWAR010000349.1:2796-3087 GCA_964455765.1 uncultured Elusimicrobia bacterium | reverse complement strand
TCGCCGGCCGCGCGGAGCGTCACGAACGCGGCGCCGTTTTCCCGGAGGGCGGGGGAGGGGGCGGGAAGCGGGGGCGGCTCCTCCCTGCGGGCGGCGGCGGCCACGGCTCCGCGCGCCAGCTCAAGGAGGGTTTTTTGGTCCTCGGGCGTCAGCACCGGGGGAGTATAGCCCGAAAAAAAAGCGGCGTCCCCCTTTCGAGGGACGCCGCGCCGGGTTCCTTGGAAAGCTACCTGTAGTGAGCGAGCCCAACCCCCCGAAGGGGGCGAGTCGAACTACTTGCGGGGAGCCTTG
>CAYWAR010000349.1:0-2786 GCA_964455765.1 uncultured Elusimicrobia bacterium | reverse complement strand
GGCTAGCGCGCCTCGGCCGAGGCGCCCTCGATCACGAAGATCTCGACGCGGCGGGAGTCCTTGTCGGCGCCGCGGGGCTGGGTGGCGCCCTTGCCTTCGACCGCGAGTCCGCGCTCCGAAAGGCCGTTCTTGATCAGCTCGCCGGCGACCGCGATGGCGCGCTTCACGCTGAGCTCGAGGTTGGTGTCGGTGTCGAGCGCCTGCTTGGTCGCGGCCCGGACGATGGGCTTCCGGTCCGTATGGCCGACGATCTTGAGCACGTTGCCCTTCTGGGTCTTGGCGAACGTCCCGAGCACTTCCTTGCCCTTGGCGCTGATGTTCCAGCTGCCCAGGTCGAACAGGAGGTCGGTCTTGAAGATCAGCTGGCCTTCGGGGCCGACGGCGATGTCCGAGGGATCGACGCCCAGGCCCGCGAGCGCCTTGCGGAGGCTCTCCGCCATGTCGGCGTAGAACTTGCTGGCGCCCTGGGTGAGATCCATCTCCCCCTGGAGGCGGTCATAGGCGGCGGCCTTGGGGCCCTTCTCGGCGAGCTCGCGCTCGAGGGCTTCGTTGTATTCCTTGAGCTGACCGATGTCGCGCTTGTACTGGTCGTTCGAAACCCACGACCCGGCGCACCCGACGGTGCTCAGGGACAGGACGGCGGCGACGACGATGGAAATTTTCGAGGACATGTGCTTCCCCCTCTCCAGACGGAACCCGGCTCTCTCTCCCGGGAGGGCACAACGCCTTCCCGACACGTAAATTATATTCTGTAACTTATGGAAGTCAAGCCGTCGCGGGCGAAAAAAAAGCGGGGCCCCTTTCGAGGCCCCGCGTTTGGATTTCGCGGCGTCGGGCTACGGCCCGGCGGGAGCGGGCGGGGGGGCGGCGGCGCCTCCCGGGGACTGGGGCGACTCCAGGAACGTGGGCCCGGTGTAGGGCTGGTGGCCCACGCGGGGGTCGTCCACGAACGGGGGCGCCTTGCCGGCGTACTCGCTCTCGTGGAACGACTTCCACTTCGGGTCCGCCCAGAACTTCTCGAGCACCCACTGGGCCATGCCCCGGGTGATGCCGGAGGGCTGGTCGGACTTGCCCGTCTCCATGTTGAACGAGTCGATGACGAAGAAGATGCTGTAGAGCGAGGTGATGAAGGCCAGGAAGATGAAGAGCGTCCAGATCGGATGGGCCCGCTTGCGCTCGATCTCCTCCTCGACCGCCACGGGGATCCGCGCGGTGACCTTGCGGTGGGCGCCGGTCGCGCCCGAGCGCTTCCGGGGGGGCGGGGGAGCCTCCTCCACCACTTCCTCTTCGACCGCCTCGGCCGCCACGGTCTCCTCGGCGACCTCGTCGGCCAGCTTGAGCGGCTCGGTCGAAAGGCCCGTGTCGCTGTCTTCCTCGATGAACGTCTCTTCCTGCTCGGAGGAGACCTCCTCGGAGGGGACGATCAGGTCTTCCTCTTCCTTGGAGCCCTTGCCGCCGACCGCCGCGAGCTGCGCGGAGGTGTCGGACAGCGCGGCCGTTTCCTGGCCGATGTCGAGATCCAGGACCGTTTCGTCGGTGGAATCGGAGGAGGGGGTGGAGGGGAGGATGATCGTGGGCTCGGTGATGCGGCCCTTCTTGAGGCTCTCCACGTCCTCCTTCTTGAACTTCATCTTGTTCTCGTCGCGGAAAGCGCGGAGTTCGCCTTCCGAAACCATGCGCTTGAGCTCTTCCTCGCCGAGCTCAAGCTCCTTCATCACGTCTTCGAAGCTGAAATAATCCACGTCCTCGTCCTCCGAGTAATCTTTCTTCTTCCCCGATCCCTTACTTCGTCGGCTTCTCCAGCGTCTTCTTGAGGCCTTCCATGATTTCCTTCACGGCCGGCTTTTCGTTCTGGAACTCCACCAGGTCCATGTCGTAGGAGATGTCCCGCACGGAGACCAGCTTCATCGCGCCGCGGCCGCCCATCTGGTAGGCGCAGAGGGTGATCCGCTCCTCCTTGCTCAGGAGGGGCTCCTTGTCGTTCTTGTGGGGATTGGGCCGCTTGTACATGACCCAGAGGATGTCGTACATCTGGGGCTGGGTGCCGCCCACGGCGGTCATGAGGCCCGCCCCCGTGTTGTCCACCGACTGGGGAGCGGCCCACGCCTGGGGTTCGCGGTTCTGCATGATGACGACGGTGAGAAGGACGGCGATGATGCCGGCCATGAAGCCTGTGCCGACGGTGGTCCACCTGCTCTGCATCCTAGCGCCTCCGAAGAGAGAGAATCTCTCCCAGCCCCTCATTTGACACCCGCTCCCCGCGGGGGTCAAGCGAATTCAACCGAACGAATCCTAGACGGCACGGGAGGCCGTTTTACGATGAAATCGGGAAAATAGTCTCACTTCTTCGGCGGCACGATCGCATCCTGCTCCGCCTGGGGCAGCAGTTTCAGGATCGACTGGACATCGGTGCCCGACCGCTTGTGCTCCGCCGCCTTGAGCTCCACGAACCGGAGGTCGGCATCGATCATGCGGACGTCCTCGAGGTCGAAGTACTGCCCCTGCTGCTTGGCCCGGTAGAGGCAGAGGACCGTCCGCTCCGGGCCGTTGACGGGCTTCACCTTGGAGAGGACCCAGACCAGGTCGTTCTGGTTGGGCATGCCCCCGCCGGTGACGACGATGGCCGGCTCGTTTCCGCCTGCGGGACCCGCCTGGACCGCCGCCATCAGCACGGCCGCTCCGACGACGCCGAGAAGTGCGTTCTTCATGAGGATGCCCTCCCGTTCGAACTGCTCCCTCACGACATCGCCGCGGGATTGTTCCCATGAATCATGAACGGAGGAGAA
>CAYWAR010000348.1:0-3088 GCA_964455765.1 uncultured Elusimicrobia bacterium | reverse complement strand
CGACGGCGATATAGAACACCGCCAGGTTGAAGCAGTTGCCGCGTTTCCTGTCGAGGGTGCTAAAGGGATAGCGATTGTAGACCGCTTGTTTTCCTTCACGTTCATCGGGGTCGTAGGCGATGCCCGCCTTCTTGTAAAGGATGGTGTTGATTGTGCGAATGCGGCGCTCGGGGTCGGCGTCGGGCCGCGTAGCTTGTCTGACCTGTTCGACGACCTTCTGGAACTCCCGATTGTAGTGGTCCACATCAAGGTCAGGATAGGCGTCCTTGGCGAGCGTCATGGAGACGTTCCAGATGTCCACATCCTTCTCGGGCAAGGATAAAATGCCTTGAACTATGGGGAGGATATTCTGCCTCCGTTCGAGGCTGGGACGCCATCGGTCCATCTTCATCACAGTCGCGTCCGTAGTCATCGCCTCGATTTGGAAGGTGTCGAGTTTCATTGCCGCGGCGACACGATCTTGCACGGGCTTGCTCGCTTTATTGTCGAAGACAGCCGTGACATGGGCGCCGAGGACCTGCGGAAAAGAGCTGTAGTTCCAGAAAAACGACGGTGCCGGGGGTCGCTTCATCGAGTTGCCGTCGGAGGGTTGGGCGAAGATAGAGGGGGCGAGGGAGGCAGCAATCGCGATATGAGCTAGTCGCAAGAATCGCGACGTCCAAGGGCCTCTCGGCGTTGAGAGCAAGACTCCACCTCACATCCTGATGATGCGAAAAAAACAAGAAGCAAACTTCGCTACTCTTGGTAGTCTATCAGGAGAACCCCGAGAACGCAAGGGGACCAGGTTTTGGTTGATTTTCCTTGCGGTTTGGCTTGCCGAACGGTGGAGAGAATGAAAAATCAAATCGGGTTATGACGGGGGGTGTGTTACTGCCATGATCGACATCGAGATCATCTTCGTGCGGCGTGAGCCGGGGCCTCGTAGTTTCCAGGCTTCAGGCTCCGGCGCTCAGGCGGCCGGGACCTTGGCTTTCTTCTTGGTCCCGTTGGCCGCGCCGATCCGGGTCCTGGCGAAGGCGTCGAGTCGCTTGAGCGCCTCGCGGATGTTCTCCAGGGAGTTGGCGTAGGAGAAGCGCAGGTAGCCCTCCCCATGGGCCCCGAAGGCCGTGCCGGAGAGCGCGGCCACTCCGGCCTCCTCGAGCACCTTCCCTTCCGCCTCCGAGCTCTTGAGACCCCAGCCCTGGATGTTGGGAAACACATAGAAGGCCCCGGCCGGCTTGCGGCACTTCACGCCGGGGATCGAATTGAGCCCATCGACGATGGCGTCCCTCCTTCGGTGGAACTCGGCCACCATCGAGCGGACCTCCTCTTGGGGGCCTTCCAAGGCCTCGACGATGGCCTTTTGCGCGAAGGAGGTGGCGCAGGAATAGACGTTGGTGGCCAAACGGGAGACATGCTTGGCCAGGTCCGGGTTCATGATCCCGTAGCCCAATCTCCAGCCGGTCATGGCGTAGGTCTTGGAGAAGCCGTCGAGGATGATGGTCTTCTCCGCCATGCCGGGCCGGGTGGCGATGCTTTCGTGCTTCCCGTCGTAGAGGATCTTGGAGTAGATCTCATCGGAGAGGATGAAGATGTCCCGGTTGCGCAGGAGCTCGGCGATCTCATCTAAGTCCTTGGGCGTGAGCGTGGAGCCCGTCGGGTTCTGGGGGGAGTTGAGCACCACCATCTTGGTCTTCTTGGTGAGCAGTTTCTCGATGTCCGCGGCGCCCACGCGGAAGTCCCGCTCCTCCCGGAGCACCAGGGAGACGGGCTTGGCGCCGATGAAGCGTACGACGGACTCGTAGATGGGGAAGCCGGGATCGGGGAGTATGACCTCGTCGCCCGGGTCCACGCAGGCGAAGAAGGAGAAAGTCATGACCGGCTTGCCGCCCGGGGTGACCACGACCTGCTCCGGGCTCACGCTCAGGCCCCGGTCGCGGCTGATGTATTTGGCGACGGCGGCGCGCACCTCGGGCAGTCCTGCGGATGGCCCGTAGTGCGTAAATCCCTGCTCCAAGGCCTTGGCCGCCGCGGCGCGGATGTTCTTGGGAGTGTCGAAATCCGGCTCGCCGATCTCCAGGTGGACGATGGAGCGGCCCTTGGCTTCCAAGGCGCGAGCCTTCACCAGCACCTCGAAAGCGGTCTCGGTCCCCAGCAACTGCATCCTCTGAGCGTATTTCATAGGTTTCCCTCTCTAAGGATTGAAAGCAACACTCCTGCCCGGCATTCTATCACTTATGCACGGCGACGAAAGTCGCCGCGTGTCGCGGCCGGGTGCGCCCGTCGAGCGCGAGAATGAATGCCATGGATCGCGAGCGATGAGGCGGGGGGGGCTTGAAATATATCATAATAATGATATAATAATATATAGAATTATGATATCCCGGAGGCTCCCATGCCCAACATCCGTCCCATATCCGACCTAAGGAATCACGCGGACAGGATCTCCGAGCTCTGCCATAAATACGGCGAGCCCGTCTTCATCACCAAGAACGGCAAGGAAGACCTGGTGGTCATGAGCCAGGCCACTTATGAGCGTCAGCAGGCCAAGTTGGAGTTATACGCCAAGTTGGAAGAAGCCGAGCTGGATGCCGCCCGAGGCGACAAGGGCGTGTCCCACTCGGAGTTGATGGGGATATTGCGCGAAAAGACACGGTGAAGAAGCTTCCGGTCGTCTACTTGCGAAGAGCTCAGTCGGACCTGATCGATGCCGCAAGCTATATCGCCAGGGACAGCCCCGCGGAGGCTCGGAAATGGCTGGAGCAGATCGATGCGAGCTTGGGGAGGCTCGCGTCTTTCCCCAGGTCCGGCTCCCCGGTCAAGGAGCCGCGTCTCGCCTTGCTGGGCTATCGCGTCGTGGTCCTGGGCGAATATCTGGCGTTCTATCTGCTTCGCCGGGGCCGGATGGAGGTCAGACGGGTCCTTCATGGCCGAAGGCGATACGCCTTCTTACTCACTCCGTGACGGCCAACTCGAAGCCGCTCGAATGCGCGGCGAACTCGGGGGCGTACATGGACTGTATGACCGCGGCGCCGACGCGGTAGCGGCCTTCGGTGGTGGGACGCACGCGGTATTTGAGCACGTATTCCCCGTGCGGCAGCCAGGAGAC
>CAYWAR010000347.1:0-3098 GCA_964455765.1 uncultured Elusimicrobia bacterium | reverse complement strand
TCCGACTCAGGCTCGGGCCTCCAAATCGCGCATAATTATCCGGTCGGAGCACTAGATAAAATGGACGAGCCAGCAACCCCTAGTTAACGTATATTATGGCCCATATTACGCAACCAGTCTGTGCCGCCGGCGTTAGGGGAGAGTCAGGACACTTTTCGGATGCGGCCGAGAGCCTTGCCGATGGAGTAGCTCTCCTGCCCCGGGGCGAGCAGGGAGAGGAGCTCGCGCACGAGGGTGAAATCATCGCCCAGGGTGACGATGGGGGGTTCCTGGTAGCCGTCCGGCCTCGTCTGGCCGAAACCCGCGGTCGCCATCAGGCCGTTGCACAGGCAGACCCTGCCCACGGTGTTGCGCTCGTTGCCTCCCTTGCGGGCGAACTCCGAGAGCGGCTCGGCCGGACAGCGGAAATCGAGGTTCCCTTCCGGGTCGATGTAGCCGGTCTGGAGCTGGCCGATGTCGCAGAGGCGCTTGCGGCTCTCATAGACGCCCGGAGCGGCGAGCGTCCCGGGGAGCTGGGCGACCTTGAAGGGGAAGCCGCTGGGCGAGGTCAGGGCCTCGGCCACGACGTCGATCTTCTCCTCCGCCACGAGCTTGAGCACCTGGGCGCGCAGATCCGGGCGCATCCCCGACTGCTGGGACAGGGCCGCCACCGTCCCGACCTGTATGCCCGCCGCGCCCATGGCCTTGGCGCGGCGCAGGCCCTCGGCGCTCCCATAGGACCCGGCCAGCCAGAACGGCAGGCCCAGACCCGCGATGGCTCCGACGTCGGCCCTATCCTCCTCGGTATACACCACCGTGGGCTTGCGGTCCTTATCGAAGCTCTTCTTCCCGGGCGGGGCGTTGTGCCCCCCGGCCTCCGGACCCTCGATGATGAAGCCGTAGGGCCGCGTCACCGGGTCCCCGGCGAGCAGCTTGGCCAGACCGAAGGAGGACACGATGGCCAGGAACTTGGGCTTATCGAGCGGCGGCGCCTTCCCGCCCAGGAGCTTTTCCGGCCGGGCGAGGACGCCGTAGGAGACGCCCTTGGGATCGGAGCCGTAGACCCGCAAGGGCAGGGAAGCCGGTTCTCCCCGGGAGAACCTCTCGATCATGCCGGGGATCTCGGAGGGGCTCCCGGCCCCCATGACGACGTAATCCACGCCGGCCAGCATGGCTCCGTAGAGGTTCCAGGGGATAGGACGCTCGATCTTGCGCAGGTAATTGATCCCGACCTTGCCGGAGTGGCCTTCCTTGGCGAGCCAGACCTCCGCGAAATTCACGGCGACGGTCAAGACCTGGAGGTCGTCTCCCGGCTCCATGAAGGACAGCCGCTCCTCGGAGACCTCCGGGATGCGGCGGAGCTTCCACATCGGGACGCCCTTGAAGGATGCCTTCTCCGCCTTCCCGCCCTCGATGTAGAATTTCTGAAGGAGCCGGGTCAGCGCGGGAGCCAGGGACGGTCGGAGCCTGGCGAGTTCGGCGAAGGCCCGGCGGATGTGCCCGCCGGGGTCGCCCTGCTGGAGCACGCGGGCATGGACGATCTCGAGAGCGGTCCCGGAGACCACTCCGAGCCCCCCCATGATGGAGACGATCCTGGCCAGGACCCACCAGGATATCCACACGCCCATCCCGCCCGAGATGATTTCCGGATCGGCGGCTCGGGGCTCAGCCCCGTTCGATTCCACCCCCATCGGTCGAGTATATGATATTCTCTAGGAGTCTGAGCTTAGACCAAGGAGCGCAAGCAAGAAATGAAGAGGAAATTTTCAATGAAACGGCGGCTCGCCCCCGGGACGAGCGTCCCCCCGCGGGGGGGACGCTGACATGCCCTTCGCAGGACTAGGACTTCACCCCGACCTGGTGCGCGGGACCAGGGCCATGGGTTGGACGGAGCCGACCCCCATCCAACTCAAGGCCATCCCTTTGGCCTTGCGCGGCAAGGATCTGCTCGGCTGCGCCCAGACCGGGAGCGGCAAGACCGCGGCCTTCATGCTCCCCATCCTCCATCATCTCCTCGAACATCCCCGTCCCGGCCCGCGGGCCTTGGTGCTGGTCCCCACCCGGGAGCTGGCCGCCCAGGTGGAGACCTCGGTGCGCGACTGCGGCCGCTTCACCAAGATGCGCAGCGCGGTGATCATCGGCGGATTGGGCTATGACAAGCAGAGGAAGGCCGTCTCCGAGGGCTGCGAGGTGATCGTGGCCACCCCAGGGCGCCTCCTCGACCATCTGGAGAGCGGGGCCTTCAAGCTCGACCGCGTCGACCACCTCGTCCTCGACGAGGGCGACCGCATGCTCGATATGGGCTTTCTGCCCGACATCCGGGCCATCATCCACCGCGTCCCGCGCGCGCGCCAGACCATGCTCTTCTCGGCCACCCTGGTGCGGGAGGTCGAGCAGGTGGCCGCCTTCGCCCTGCGCGAGCCCGAGCGCATCGAGATCTCCCGCCCCAGCTCCACCGCGGAGGGGATCAGCCAGGTCGTCTACCCCGTCCTCCAGCCCCAGAAGAACGACCTGCTCTGCGCCCTGCTCAAGGACACACAGATGCGCTCGGTGCTCGTCTTCTGCCGGACCAAGCACAGGGCCGACCGGCTGGCGCGCCGCCTCATGGACCAGAAATACTCCGTGGGAGTGCTCCACGCCGACCGCTCGCAAGGACAACGCACCGCGGCCATGGAGAATTTCCGCCACGGGAGGATCCGCATCCTGGTCGCCACGGACATCGCGGCGCGCGGCATCGACGTGCGCGAGATCAGCCACGTGATCAACTACGACGTCCCCCTGCATCCGGAGGACTACGTGCACCGCGTCGGGCGCACGGGAAGGGCCTACGCCGTGGGCGACGCCATCACCTTCATGGATCCGCAGGAGCAGAGCGTCATCACGGCCATCGAGAAATTCGTCGGCGTGGTGTTCCCCCGGGCCATGCTCCCGACCTTCGCCTACGCCGCCCCCCCCAAGCTGGAGCCGCCCAAGCCCAAGACCTTCGCGAGCATCCGCTGGCGCAGCCGCCGCGGAGGCATGGCCCGCCGCTCGTTCATGTAAGCCCCCGCTCACAAGATGCCCCCTCTTCAGGCATAGCCCCGGAGCGCGGGATGCTGTAATTGGGTGGCCTACAACAC
>CAYWAR010000346.1:0-3098 GCA_964455765.1 uncultured Elusimicrobia bacterium | reverse complement strand
GGGCGGGCGCGCCGTCGCCCCCCCCCCCCCCCCGGGGGGGGGCCGCGCGTGCTGGTGCTCGACTACGGGGTCAAGCACGGCATACTCCGCGCTTTGTCGTCCCTGGGCTGTGAAGTCACGGTGCTGCCCGGCAGCGCCTCCGCGCAGGAGGCGCTCGCCCTTAGACCCTCGGGCGTCCTTCTTTCCAACGGCCCCGGCGACCCCGAGCCCCTGGCCCGCGCGGTCGACACGATACGCCGCCTCCTCGACGCGCGCATCCCCCTCTTCGGCATCTGCCTGGGCCATCAGCTCCTGGGGCTAGCGCTGGGAGGGAAGACCTTCAAGCTCAAGTTCGGCCATCACGGCTCCAATCACCCGGTCAAGGACCTCGCGACCGGCCGGGTGATGATCACCTCCCAGAACCACAACTTCTGCGTGGACCTCGCCTCGCTCCCGCGGGAAGTCCGGACCACGCATGTCAACCTCAACGACGGGACCTCGGAAGGCATGGTCCACTCCCAGCTCCCCGCCTTCTCCGTCCAATTCCACCCGGAAGCCTGCCCCGGCCCGCGCGACGCGCGCTCCCTCTTCGGCCGCTTCCTCGAACTCATGCCCGCCGCCGAGGCCGCGGAGAGGGTCCATGCCTAAGCGCGAGGACATCCGGAAGATCCTCGTCGTCGGGTCGGGGCCCATCGTCATCGGCCAGGCCTGCGAGTTCGACTACTCGGGCACCCAGGGCATCAAGGCGCTCAAAGAGGACGGCTACACGGTGGCCCTCATCAACTCCAATCCCGCCACCATCATGACCGACCCGGGACTGGCGGACGCCACCTACATCGAGCCGCTGACCCCGGAGTTCCTGGAGATCGTCCTGGAACGGGAGCGCCCGCAGGCGCTCCTGCCTACCCTGGGCGGCCAGACCGCGCTCAACCTGGCCATGGCCCTACACGAGCGCGGCATCCTCGAACGCCTGGGAGTGGAGCTCATCGGCGCCTCTCCCTCGGCCATCGCCAAGGCCGAGGACAGGCAGCTCTTCAAGTCCTGCATGGAATCCATCGGCTTGGACCTCCCCAAGAGCCGGGCCGTCGGCAGCTTGGGCGAGGTCAAGGACGCCGGGCGCGAGCTGGGATTCCCCATCATCCTGCGCCCCTCCTTCACCCTGGGAGGCACCGGGGGCGGCATCGCCTACCACGCCTCCGAACTCCTCTCCAAGGCCGCCGAGGCTCTCGAGGCGAGCCCCTCGCGCCAGATCCTGCTCGAGGAATCCGTCCTGGGCTGGAAGGAGTTCGAGCTCGAGGTCATGCGCGACCGCAAGGATAACTTCGTGGTCGTCTGCTCCATCGAGAACATCGACCCGATGGGCGTCCACACCGGGGATTCGGTCACCGTGGCCCCGGCGCAGACGCTCACCGACCGCCAGTACCAGGCCATGCGCGAGGACGCGCGGCGCGCGGTCTCGGCCATCGGCGTGGAGACCGGAGGCTGCAACGTCCAGTTCGGGGTGGACCCCAGGACGGGCCGGCGGGTCATCATCGAGGTCAACCCACGCGTCTCCCGCTCCTCGGCCCTGGCCTCCAAGGCCACCGGCTTCCCCATCGCCAAGATCGCGACCAAGCTGGCCGTGGGCTACACCCTTGATGAGATACCCAACGACATCACCCGCAAGACCCCGGCCTGCTTCGAGCCCTCCATCGACTATGTTGTGACCAAGGTCCCGCGCTTCGCTTTCGAGAAATTCTACGCCGGGGACTCCGAGGTCGTGTTGGACACCGCGATGAAATCCGTGGGCGAGGCCATGGCGCTGGGCCGGACCTTCAAGGAATCCCTCCAGAAGGCCCTGCGCAGCCTCGACCACGGCGGCCTAGATCCCGCTTCCCTGCCTCCGGGACCCCGGGGCCGCAAGGAGTCCGAGAGGCTCCGCCGCAAGCTGGCCATGCCCTGCCCGGACCGTCTTCTCTACCTCAAGCGGGCCTTGGAAGCGGGGATGCCGGAGGCCGAGATACATTCCCTCTCCTCCATCGATCCCTGGTTCATCGGCCAGATCGCCGAGCTCGTGGATTTCGAGCGCGGACTCGCGGGCCGCCGGCTCACCCCGGAGCTCCTGCGCGAGGCCAAATCCCTGGGCTTCTCGGATAAGACGCTCGCCCGCCTGCTCAAGCGCCCCGAGGCGTCGGTCTCCGCGCAAAGGCGCCGCCTCGGGATACGGCCCTCTTACAAGCTCGTCGACACCTGCGCCGCGGAGTTCGAGGCCCGCACCCCCTATTTCTACTCGACCTATGACCCGGGAGACGAGGCGCCCCCGGGCGAAGGCCGCCGGAAGATCGTCATCCTGGGCTCGGGTCCCAACCGCATCGGCCAGGGCATCGAATTCGACTACGGCTGCGTGCACGCCGCGCAGGCCCTTCAAAAAGCCGGATTCGAGACCCTCATGATCAACTGCAATCCCGAGACCGTCTCCACCGACTACGACGCCGTCGGACGGCTCTACTTCGAGCCCCTCACCCTTGAGGACGTCCTCGAGGTGCTCCACCGCGAGAAGCCCCAAGGAGTGATCGTGCAGTTCGGAGGCCAGACCCCCCTGAACCTGGCCCTCCCCTTGGCTAAGGCCGGAGTCCCCATCCTGGGGACTTCCCCGTCCTCCATCGACGCGGCGGAGGACCGCCGCCGCTTCGGCGCCCTGCTCAAGCGCCTGCGCATACCCGCCCCTCCGCATTCTACGGCGCGCAGCCTCTCCCAGGCGCTGGGGGCGGCGCGGCGCATCGGCTATCCGCTCATGATCCGGCCCAGCTACGTGCTGGGCGGCCGCGCCATGGAGATCGTCTACGACGAAGAAGGCCTGCGCCGCTACGCCAAGACCGCCTTCCGGGCCGCGCGGAGCCCCTCGCTCCTCGTCGACCGCTTCCTGGCCGACGCGGCCGAGGCGGACGTGGACGCCGTCTGCGACGGCAAGGACGTCTTCATCCCCGGCATCATGGAGCACATCGAGGAGGCCGGGGTGCACTCTGGAGACTCCGCCTGCACGCTCCCCCCCCCGTCCCTGCCCCCGGACCCGGTCGAGCGCAGCGGCGACTACCCCCCGCGCATGGCCCGGGGCCGGCGCGTCGGCGGCGGCCGCCACC
>CAYWAR010000345.1:0-3107 GCA_964455765.1 uncultured Elusimicrobia bacterium | reverse complement strand
GCGTCCGAACCCGCCCCCCCCGCCGCCGCGCCTCCCCCTCCCGCGGCCCCCAAGCAGGACAAGCTGGGGGGCGTGCGCGTGCTCAAGGGCGTGGTCACCGAGCCGGAATTCGAGCTCAAGGGGCTTTCCACCTACATCGGCAAGTCCGACCGCGTCCAGATACAGATCAAGGGCTCCGGCCTCTTCGGCTCGGCTCCCGAGGTCGCGGCCTCGATCCATCGCAAGCCCGAGGGCTACGTGCTCCTGGCCGTGGAGGACGGCTATCCCTCGGTCAACGGGAACAGCGTCTCGGGGCAGATCGAACTCAAGGACGGAGACATCATCGAGTGCGGAGCCACCACCCTGCAATTCTTCCTGAAGGACAATCCCGCCTAGCGTCCCGCAAGTCCTTTTTCGGTCGTCACCCCGGCAAAAGCCGGGGTCCAGGCATAGGACTATGCTGGATTCGGGCTTTTGGCGCAATGACGGCGGATAGCCGGAGTGACGGCCCATCCCAATGTATGGAAACGGTGGGGACTCCGCGCCGGGCTATTCCGTCAAATAGCTGAACAGGTCCCAGGGATTGCCCCTGGCGATATATAGGGAATTGGGTATATACTAGCATTGACTCAGGGAGCTACGATTTGGGCCTCCAGTTGCGATATCAGCCATGCCGACAGGGATGGATGCTATCCCCGCTTTGGAGCATATTACTTGCGGGTTTTGGTTTGTTCCTTTGCCAGGGCAGTCTCCACGCCCTGCAGAAGCCTACTCCCGAAGAAATCGAGAGGTATCGCCGCGACGGGACCTTGGAGCAACGGGTCAAGGCGGCACTGTCCCTCGGCAATCACAAGGTCACCAATGACCTCACGCGGCGCGCCGCTTACAAACTAAGGAGCGCGCAGCAGGTCCGGATCTTGGCTCCGCCGCCTGCCTGGCAGAGTGGCATGCCGACCACCGGAGTGGTCAAATTTTTCGTCCTCCTTATCAGCTTCAGCGACTATCCCGGCTCGGGTGCTACGGCGTCCATCCATTCCAAGATTTTTGGAGAGGGATCCGGCGATTACCCCTACGAGAGCCTGAAAAATTATTATAGCCGCTCCTCTTACGGCTTGCTGACTTTTCAGGGCAACACTCTCGGCTGGTACAATACCGGGCAACCTCGATCAACTGTTCCTGAAACTGATTCCGGCAGGGAAAACCTTATTAAGCAGGCGATCAATTATTTTGATGGGCAGGGCCATGATTTTAGTCAATACGATTCGAATGGTGATGGCAAGATTGACTATTTCACCGTTATTTGGACCGGACCCAGGGGAGCCTGGTCGAGTTTTTGGTGGGCCTATGAGACAGCTTTTACGGATCTTTCCTACACCATTGATGGGAAGAGATTTGGGGCGTATTCCTGGCAGGACGAATTTCAACCTCCCTACACTGTCTTCTCTCCCAGAACTCTGATTCATGAAACCGGCCACGCCTTGGGCCTCCCGGATTACTACGATTATGACGATGCGATAGGGCCGAAGGGAGGGGTTGGCGGGATGGAGATGATGGATGGTAATTATGGCGATCACAACTGCTTCAGCAAGTTCCTCCTCGACTGGCTGAACCCGACAAATTATGTCACCGGCACTCACGCTGTAGCTTTGTATCCCTCGCACGCTTCCAAAGACTGCGCGAAGGTCATGCCGGGAGGCATCTCGGGCAATCAGTTCGAGGAATTCTTTCTGATCCAGAATCGAGGGCGATCGGATAATGATCTCCAATTACCCGCCGACAACCTTGTCATCTGGCATGTGGATGCGCGGCTTGATGAATACGGCCGCAATTATGCTTTCGACAATAGTCGGACTGAGCATAAGCTGATACGGCTCATGGAGGCGGATGGCCTTGAGCAGATCGAGCAAGGCGGCCGGGCCGACTCCGGGGATTTTTATAGGATAGGAAAGGTTTTCAGCCCTACCAGCAATCCCAATAGCAATCGTTACAATGGATATCCAAGTGGAATCACGGTTAGCGACATTTGGGGGGCTCCGGCGGCGCAAGCTGGACGAGGTTTCACATTAAGCATAAACCCGCAGGATTCGACCCCGCCGACAAACATCGTGTCCGTCAACGACGGCACAGGCGCGGATATCCAATATTCAGCAGATCGCTACACTTTGTCCGCAAGCTGGCCGACCGCGTCGGACCCAGAAAGCGGCATAGCTAGATATTGGCGCGCAATAGGGACTAGCCCGGGAGGCGTGGATGTGGCCGGCTGGAGCGTGCTCAATGGGACAGGCGCGACGCGTGCCACTGTCGGGGGATTGTCGTTGGCGCACGGCTCTAGGTATTATTTCTCGGTCAAGGCGGAAAACTGGGCGGGCCTGCAATCTTCTCCCACCAGCTCCAACGGCGTGACGATTGATACCAGTCCGCCTTCTTCCATCAGCTCCGTTAACAATGGTTTGGGCGCCAATATTCAATACACGCCGTTCGCGACCCAGCTTTCCGCCAATTGGACAGCATCCAGCGATCCGGAATCAGGCATCGCAAGATATGTCTATTACATTATGTCCTTCACGGGGACGATGATCCGCGGGGGGACGGACAACGGCAACAACTTGAGCGTTACGGCCACGGGTTTGACCCTTGTTGATGGAGCTTCCTACCGCTTTGTGGTTTGTGCACAAAATGGAGCGGGAGTTCCCATTCCCCCTTATTGTGGTATTTCTTATGGGGAATCCGGCCTGCAAACCGTGGATACCACGCCGCCGGGGGACATCGCCTGGGTAAACGACGGCTTGGGCGCGGACATCCAGAGCGTGGAGTCAACCACGACCCTGTCCGCCAACTGGGCCGCGTCTTCCGACCCCACCAGCGGGATCGCTAGATATTTCTACGCCATAGGGGCCTCTCCTGGTGGAACTGACGTGCTGGGCTGGACCGACAACGGCTCCGCTAGGTCGGTCACGAAGACGGGCTTGTCCCTGGCCAACGGCGCCGCCTACTACTTCTCGGTTAAGGCGAAAAACGGCGCAGGCCTGGAGTCCGCACCAAGGAGCTCCAACGGCCAGACCGTGACAGTGGACACCGCCCCGCCCGCCGCGGTATTGGACCTTTCCGGGGCCGCGACGACGATCCCC
>CAYWAR010000344.1:0-3108 GCA_964455765.1 uncultured Elusimicrobia bacterium | reverse complement strand
GTCATGTCCCGGCCCGCGGCGTTCTTCAAGGAGAACCCACAGCGCCTGGTGGGGGGCGCGGGGGCCCTCGCCAACGCAATTAAGAAGCACGCCGAGCCCGGAGCCCGCACTCTGCTCCTCGACGGCGGGGATTGGTTCCAGGGCACCCCCGAGGGGACGCTCTCGGGCGGGAAGGTCATGGTGGAGGTCTTCAACGCCCTGGACTACGACGCGGTGGTGGTGGGCAACCACGACTACGACCTCGACGAGGGCAGGCTCAAGGGGCTCATCGCGGACCTGAAAGTCCCGGTCCTGGGCTTCAACGTCGTGCGCACGGCCACGGGCGAGCGCGTCCCCTACCTCAAGCCCTATGTCCTCAAGGACCTGGGCGGGGTCAAGGTGGGCATCTTCGGCCTGCTGACCTCGAACATGCCCTTCCTCAACTTCGCCAAGAATTTCCCCGGGCTGACGGCCCAGGAGGAGGTCTCCTCGGCCCGGCGCGCCGTGGCCGAGCTCAAGGCCGCCGGAGCCGAGGTGATCGTGGCCCTGACGCACGTGGGCATCCGCCGGGACTCGGATAAGGAGTTCATCGACGACCGCAGGATCGCCGCCGAGGTCCCGGGCATCGACCTCATCGTGGGCGGACATACCCACACGGCTTTGACCCGGCCCGAGCGCGACCCGGCGCACGGGACGCTGATCGTGCAGGCGGGGTCCTATCTCACGCGCGTGGGCAGCGCGGTGCTGGAATTCGACACCGCCCAGCGGAAAGTGATGCGCTCGGAGGGCGGGCTCAGGGACCTCTGGATCGACGAGTTGGGCGAGGACCCGGCCCTGCTCAAGATCGTCGACAAGCACCGCTCGGAGGTCGGCCGCGCCCTGGACGTGGTCGTGGGCACCGCGGCGGCCGCCCTTTCCCGCGATCGGACGGCGGAATCCGCCCTCGGCGACTGGCTCACCGACTGCGAGCGCAAGTACACCAAGACCCAGATCGCCGTCCAGAACTCGGGGGGCATCCGGGCCGACCTCCCGGCCGGGCCCGTCACCCTGCGCCGCCTCTTCGAGATCATGCCCTTCGACAACGCGATCGTCACGATGAACCTCCGGGGGGACCTCGTGCGCCGCGTCCTGGAGTACGGAGCGTCGGGGAAATACAGCATGATGCAGGTCTCCGGGGTCCGATTCTCCTACGACGAATCAGCTCCGCCCGGGCGCCGGGTGCGCGAGGCTTTCGTGGGGGAGGCGCCGCTCAAGGACGACGGGGTCTACTCCCTGACCACGGCCGACTTCTTAGCGCAGGGCGGAGTGGAGCTCGACATGCTCCCCCAGGGCAGGGACCAAGCCTTCACCCCGATCCTCATCCGGGACGTGCTGGCCTGGTGCGCGCAGAACTACTCCCCGATATCGATCCCGCCCGCGGGCCGGATCACCCAGGCCTCCCCGCGAGGGATGAAATGAGCCTGGTCAAGACCGTCAAGGACAAGGCGGACAAGACGGCCGAGTTCCTGAAAAAGGTCCTCGGGCTGCTCATGGTCTGGGGCCTCATCTTCAGCTTGGTCACCATCGGGGACCTGCGGGTGGCTTTCGATTACGACGACACCCTGGTCTTCTCCACCCCGGCCTTCGCCAAGGCTTTCAAGAGCGGCGCGCAGCCCTTCACGCCCGCGTTCTGGGACACGGTCAACAACAGCTACGACATCGAGAGGCCCAAGCGCCTGGCCTATTCCATGGCCTGGCTGCTGCGCGTCCTGGGATTTAAGATCACGGTGCTGGCCGGCAGACCGTCCTACGGGGGAGAAGCCCTGCGCAAGGAATGGCGCCATCTGGTGTCGAATTTCGTCTTCGCCAACGACCGGGACAGGAAGTATCTGGCCTTGCAGAACGGCTCCCACGTGCTCTTCCTGGCGGACTCGGATTCGGACATCATCGAGGGGCGCAAAGCCAAGGTGCTCACTTTGCGCATCCGCCGCAGTCCGAAGTCCACTTATAAGGAAGATTATCACCCGGGCACACTGAGGGAGCTGGTCATCCCTTTGTCGGAATATTAGGACCGAACCCCGCGGGAAACGCATGCGTTTCCCGCGGGGTTCGGGATAATATTGTATAATGGAAAATAGAGGTTGTGGCCAATCCGGCCACATTGCCCAATGACCACCGCCAACCCCATCCGCCGTCCTCTCATCGCCGGGAACTGGAAGATGAATCTCGACCTCAAGGCGTCCGTGGAGCTGGTCTGGGCTTTGACGCTCGCCGTGCCCAAGGGCTTACAGGGAGAGGTCATGGTCGCCCCGCCTTTCACCGCTTTGACCGTGGTGGGGGAAGCTCTCAGGGACAGCCCCATCCGGCTGGGCGCCCAGGACCTGTTCTGGGAGGAGAAGGGGGCTTTCACCGGGGAAATCTCCGCGTCCCAGCTCAAGGACGCGGGCTGCTGGTCGGTGCTCATCGGACATTCCGAGCGCCGCCGCATCTTCGCGGACACGGACGCATGGGTGCGCAGGAAGCTGGAGGCCGCGCTCAAGGCCGGGCTCATCCCCGTGGTCTGCGTGGGGGAGACCCTGGAGGAGCGGGAGTCCCAGCGGACCTGGAGAGTGCTCGAGACCCAGCTCAAGGGAGGATTGGAGGGGTTCGCCCCCTCCGCTCTCGCGCCCCTGGTGGTGGCCTACGAGCCGGTCTGGGCCATCGGCACGGGCAAGACCGCCACCCCGGCCCAAGCCCAGGAAGCCCACCTCTTCATCCGCAAGCAGGCCGCCGCACTCTACGGGCCTGCCTTCGCCTCGGGCCTGCGCATCCTCTATGGGGGTTCGGTCACGCCCGAGAACATCGATTCCCTGATGGCCGAGCCCGACATCGACGGCGCCCTGGTGGGGGGAGCGAGCTTGAAGGCCGACTCCTTCTCCCGCATCGTCGGATTCCGGAGCCCGGCGGCGCGCTGAACGGGTAAGAAATGAAGAGGAAACTCCCGATGAAACGACAGCCCGCCCCCGGGACGAGCGTCCCCCCGTGGGGGGGACGCTAGGATGGAACTCTCCCGGGAGATCGCCGAAGAGGTCCTGGCGCGGATGAGGCGCTCGAAGGTCTCCATCCCCGTGGGGGTCTCCAACCGGCACGTGCATCTGAGCGCCGAGCACT
>CAYWAR010000343.1:0-3110 GCA_964455765.1 uncultured Elusimicrobia bacterium | reverse complement strand
TTCCGAGGTCTTGTGCCATCCCAAGACCTTGGGAGGCCTCTTGAAGGGCTATGTGGAATCTAAGGGCAAGAAAAGTCTTTTGGAAGGCAGAGTGGTGAAGCTGCGCAAGGAGATTGAGGTCTCCAAAGAAAAGCGGGCAAGGCTTTTGGCGCTTTACGCAGATTCCCGCTACAGCCGAGAGGAGTTAGATCAGCTGATTGACGGTTTGATTGGTCAGGTTGTGGCCAGGGAGGCCGCGCTGCAACAGGCCGAGGGGGATTTAGTACAATCGTCCCGACTCCCGGTGCATGACGCTTTGCAGGCCTTTGCCAGCATCTTCTCCGGATTCCAATTCTTGACGCGGGCCCAAAAGCGGTCGCTAATCCAAAAAACAGGAGTGGAGTTCTTTGTTTTTGGTAATGAATTGCGTGCTTTCCGGTTCGACTTGTGCCTTCTATCTGAAGCCACACCCCTGCGGCTACCTGGGCCACCCCACCCGGCCCTGCGCCTGCCGGGAACCCGAGGTCCGCCGCTACCGGCGCAAGCTCTCCGGTCCGCTCCTCGACCGGCTCGACATGCAGGTCGAGGTCGCCGCGCTCCCTTTCAAGGAATGGGCGTCCGGGGCGCAGGGAGAATGCTCCCGAGCGGTGCGGGAAAGAGTGGTCTCGGCACGGGCCTTCGCGCGAGGGCGCGCCGGAACGAACGCCCGGCTTCCCTCGCGCAGGCTCAGGGAAGAGTGCCGGCTGGACGCGGCCTGCCTGAGCCTGGCGGAGTCGGCCGCGTCGAGGTTCTCGCTCTCGGCCCGGAGCCTGGACCGCCTCTTGCGCGTGTCGAGGACCATCGCGGACCTGGAGCGGTCCGCGGCCGTTAAGAAAGGGCATCTGGCCGAGGCCATGGGATATTTGGGAAAATGGGACCTGCCATGACCGAAGCGCGCGGGGCGGGTGGAGTCGGCGGAGGGAACTGATGGGACATGCGATCGCGGTTCTTTGTCTTTTCTCCGGGCTGTCCTCGGTCCGGTTCACGGTTTCCATCGCCCGGGCCGCGGACCTCCCCGCCGCGGCTCCCGGGACCCGGCATACCGTGGTCACCGGGGACACGATGTGGGACCTCGCCGATAGGTATTACGGCGACCATCTGAAGTGGAGGAGGATCGCCGAGGCCAACCCGGCTCCGGAGGTCAACGACCCGCATTGGATCTATCCCGGCCAGACTCTCCTCATCCCAGGCATCGAGGAGCCGAAGACTCCGGAGCCCGCGCCGACCGCGGCTCCGGAGCCCGTGCGGGAACCCGCGCCGCCCGTTCCCGCTCCGCGGCCGGAGCCGGTCAACCCCGCCCCCGCTCCGCCGCGCGCCGTGAAAAAGGCGCCCGCTCCCGAGCCCGTGCGCTATTCCCCGCATCGTTCGGATGAGGGCATCACCGTCCCGGATTCCCTCTCCGAGCGCCTGCCCGGCCAGATGGCGGGACAGCAGCCGGCGGTGTTCCGGATGATGATGCCCTCCGGCTGGAAGGAAGACGGCCGGGTCCGGGAGATGGGAGGCAAGGAATCCCTGGCCGCCCAGGGGGACTTGGTGGAGGTGGCCATCGAGTCCGGGGATGTCCGCCGGGGGAAGCGCTACAGCGTGTATCGCCTCTCCGGACCGACGGAAGCGGACGCCGACAAATCCGCTCTCTACGTCCAGAAGGTGGGTCTCATCGAGCTGACCCGGAAGGCCGCCGAAGGCGTCTACCGGGCGGCGATCCTGCGGTCGGGGGATTCGCTGCAGTCCGGGGACCTGATCAAGGCGGAGGATTGATGCGATGGAGATAGATTTCAAGAAGTGGTTCTTCATCCTGGCCGTCGTCGTCGGGCTCGGCGTCTACGTGAAGAGCCACTACACCTTCAAGGACGTGCTGGCCTATTCCAAGAGCCACCCCGACCCGGCGATGTCGCCCAAGCTCGATTACTACGTCGGCGAGGCGCACTACCTGCGCAGCGAGTACGCGGAATCGGCGGAGGCATTCGAACAGCTCCTGAGCGGCTATCCGACCTGCCAATACGCCCCCAAGGCCTTGGTCAGGCTCGGAACCATCTATACGGATCAGAGGCAGTGGGAGAAGGCGCGCGCGCACCTCGAGCGCTACCTGGAGGAGTATCCCAACGGGCCGGACAACAAGATCATGCAGACCAAGTACGACGCGGTGAAATTCAAATGACCGAAGCGATGCCATGACGGGCCCTTTCGAGGAGGCGGTCCGGGCGGCGATGGAGGCCCGGGGCATGGGCCTTCGCGAGCTCTGCCGCCGGGCCGGCCTCGACCCTTCTTTTTTCTCCAAGGTCCTCGCCGGCAAGCGGAGCCCTCCCCCCGACGACCGCGTGCGCAGGATCGCCGAGGCTCTGGGTTTGGACGAGGTGAGGCTCATCGTGGCCGCGGGCCGCATCCCCCGGGAATGGAGCCGTCTCTGCCGGGACGAGGACGCCTGCCGGCGGGTGGGAGAGCTCGCCTCCGCGGACCCGGGGTCCGCGCGGCTTTCCCCCGCGCCTGCCGCCCCCGTCGTCGGCGCCTGGAGCCGCCGGCGCGTGAGCGAGGTCCGCTCCCCCGCGCCCCCATCCAAGTTCGCGGACGAACTGTTATGACCGAAGCGATTGCGGTCAATCGCGAGGGAATGGTTGAGCCCTCCGGGCGAACACCATGATTTGCGTTCCCATCCGTTCCCTGAGCCGAGGGGATGCGGACTACCCTCCTTTGCTCTCCTCCATCGCCGACCCGCCGGCGACGCTCTTCGCGCGGGGCGCCGTCCCCGCCACTCTCCGGGCCCTGGCCATAGTGGGGACGAGGCGTCCCACCCCATATGGCCGCAGGACCGCGCGGCGGCTGGCCCGCGAATGCGCCCAAGCCGGGATCGCGGTGGTCAGCGGCCTGGCCCGGGGCATAGACACGGAGGCACACCGCGGAGTCCTGGAAGCCGGTGGGATCACCTGGGCCGTGCTCGGCTCCGGACTCGATCGCGTGTATCCCGAGGAGAACATCGCCCTGGCCGGGGAGATCGCCGCCTCCGGCGGCGCCGTGCTCAGCGAGTACCCGGCCGACCATCCTCCGCGCGCGGGTCAATTCCCCCGGCGCAACCGCATCATCTCGGGCCTTTCCAT